>JAZKTH010000050.1:0-14953 GCA_036625675.1 Haloferacaceae archaeon | reverse complement strand
CCTGGCGCGGTCGTCGACCTCGACCTCGTCGGCGTCGATCAGACGCTCCTCGGCGTAGGAGACCACCTTCGAGGTGACGACCAGGACGTCGCCGTCCGCCAGCGGGTACTCCTCGGCCGTCGTCTCGGCGATCCGATCGACCAGATCGTCGCCCGGTTCGACCGTCCCAATGTCCAACCCGTTGAACGTTAACTCGGGCACGTGTGTCGGTTCGAGGACGGAGGACTTGAATGATCGGCGCTATCGCAGATTTCGAACGCGCGTCGAGGAATCGTTCGTCAGCCGGGCAAATGTTGGTCTCTCGTCGCGCCCGTGGGTGGACGAAGTGAACGAACGGGTCGGGGTGCCAGGAGCGTCGAACTCGCCGGGCGTCTGACGCAAGAACTATTGTTACATCGCCGCGTGTGTTTCCTATGGGCATCATGAGCAAGATCCTCGGCGGTGGCGGCAGCCACAGCACCGAGGATTACGTCGAGCTCGACATGGACGACGTCGAGGAGGCAGTCGCGGACAGCAACATGTCGGTACACATCGCCGAAATCAACGACCAAAGCGACGTCATTCCGATCAAGGACGCCGTCTACGACGGGGACTTCGTGATCGCCGACATCACCCGTCACTCGACGAGCGACCGGACTGTCGAACACATCATCGACGAACTTCGTCAGGTCTCCCGCGAGGTCGACGGGGACATCGTCCAGAAGGGCGACGACCAGCTGATTTTGACTCCGACGGGCGTGAGTATCTCCCGGGAAAAGCTGTAGCGCTCGCCGTTCGACTTCCGGCTGGGAAGCACCGCCCGTCAGTCTTCGAACTTCGTCGGATCCGACTCCGGCACCGGTTCTCCCTCCAGATCTGACTCCGGCTCCAGTTCTGACTCCGGCTCAGTCTCCGGCTCCCCCTCCAGCTCTGACTCCGGCTCCGGCCGGACCGGTTCCTCCCGGTCCGACTCCGGCGACGCCGAGTTCGTCTCCAGGTACGCCCGCCGGTAGCGCCACAGCTTCCGCAACAGCAGGCCGCCGAAGACGCCCTGGTACGCGAACACGAAGAGCGCGAACGCCCACAGGAACGGGAGCCCGGTGAGGGCCGCGATCAAGCCCGTCCCGATCCCGGCTGTCGTGTTGTAGGTGGCGTGGATCACCGCGGCGATGAGCAGCCCCTTGATGACGATGGGGCCCCGGTTTTCGGGGTTGAACTTCGCGAGCCCGAGGTAGTAGCCCGCGTACGCCGAATAGACGACGTGCCCCGGACCGGCCAGCGCGCGTATGCCGACGATCCAGTCACCCGCGCCGACGAGGGCGGTCCCCAGCGCCAGGTCCGCGAGGTCGACGTTCCGGGTGATGTAAAGCGAGTTCTCGATGGCGGCGAAGCCCAGCCCCGCGACCGCGCCGTAGACGGCCCCGTCGATGACGGCGTCGAATCGGCGGTCGGTGTACGCGTACAGCCGCACGGCGAGCAGCTTGACGGTCTCCTCGACGGGGGCGACCACGAGGAAGAAAAACAAGACCAGGCCGGCGCCGCCGAGCGGCGCGAACAGTCCCTCCGCCAGCCCGTTGACGACGGCGGCGAACGTCGCAGTCAACACCGAAAGCAGGAACGTCGCGACCAGAAGCGAGAGCGGTTCGCTGGTGGTGACGTCGGAATACCACACGTAGCCCGCCAACCCCAGCGCCGGGATCGCCGACAGGAGGGTCAACAGCGCGACGGGCGGCTCCGAGACCGCCCCGAGCACGCCGATCGAGAGCAGGATCAGCGCCGCGGTCAGGACGACGGCCAGCTTCGCCCCCCGGACGAACAGCCAGTACAGCGCCACCGCGAGCCCGTCCAGGGAGGTTCGCTCCTCCCACGTCGCGACGTCGTACAGGTCCCGGTCGTCCTCGACCGCCGACTGGATGGGGTCCGACCGCGAGGTCATCGTCGGAAAGACGGGCGCCGTCGTTTAATGTCTGGCGGCGTCCCCGAGTCTTCTCGGGGGCGGGGCGGTCGCAATCAGGTTAAGTTCTCCCAGCGTGAATGGGTGGTAATGAGTCGTCCTGTGACTGCAGTCCCGAGGGCCGTTCTCACGACGGAACGAACCGATCCCGGTAGCGCGACATGAGCAAGGACTACATCGAGGTCCGCGGCGCCGAGGAGCACAACCTCAAAGACCTCGACGTAGCGATCCCCCGCGAGCAGTTCACCGTCGTCACCGGGCTCTCCGGCTCGGGCAAGTCGTCGCTCGCGTTCGAGACGGTGTACGCCGAGGGACAGCGGCGCTACATCGAGTCGCTGTCGGCGTACGCCCGGAACTTCCTGGGGCAGATGGACAAACCCCAGGTCGAGTCCGTTGAGGGGCTCTCGCCGGCGATCTCGATCGACCAGAAGAACGCCGCCAACAACCCCCGCTCGACTGTGGGGACGGTGACCGAACTCCACGACTACCTCCGGCTGCTGTACGCCCGGGTGGGGACGCCCCACTGTCCGGAGTGCGGCCGGGAGGTGGGCGAGCAGTCCGCCCAGCAGATGGTTCGCCGGATCATGGCACTGCCGGAGGGGACTCGGGCGATGATCGCCGCGCCCGTGGTTCGCGACCAGAAGGGCGCCTTCGAGGAACTGTTCGACGAACTCGTCGCGGAGGGGTACACCCGGGTCGAGGTGGACGGCGAGCAGTTCGACCTCTCGTTCGAACGGCCGGACCTCGACGAGAACTACGACCACACGATCGACGTGATCGTCGACCGCGTCGTGATCCGGGAGGGCGAGCGCTCCCGGATCACCGACTCCGTCGAGACCGCACTCGAGGAGGCCGAAGGGGTCCTGAAACTCGTCGTCCCCGACCCGCCGGCGGACGCGAGCGAACGACTCGGAGGTTCGGTCTCGCGGTCGACCGGTGACCTCTCGGACGGGGACGGCGACTCGGCCGCCGGCGGTCCGGCGGAACCGGGCGCCGAAGACGGGGACGAGGACGACGCCGAACGGCTCGTCGTGGAGTTCTCGGAGGAGCTCGCGTGCACCCACTGCGGGATCGACTTCTCCGAGATCGAGACGCGGTCGTTCTCGTTCAACTCCCCCCACGGCGCCTGTCCGGAGTGTGACGGCATCGGCGAGACCAAGGAAATCGATGAGGAGCTGGTCGTGCGCGACCCATCGAAGCCGATCAAGGACGTCTTCGAGGCGTGGAGCTACGGCCGGTCCTACTACCGGACCCGGATCGACGCCGTCGCGGAGCACTTCGGCGTGAGCGTGAACGCGCCGTTCGAGGAGCTGCCCCCGGACGTACAGCGGCAGTTCCTCTACGGCACGGACGACCAGGTCGTCTTCCGCCGGGAGACGAAAAACGGCGTCCGTCGCAAGGAGAAGCGGTTCGAGGGAGTGATCCCGAACCTGGAGCGCCGGTACGTCGAGACGGAGTCGGAACGAACCCGCGAGCACATCGAGGACTACATGGCAGTGACGACCTGTCCGGACTGCGGCGGCACCCGACTCCGTCCGCAGTCCCGGTCGGTGCTGGTCGCCGGCACGTCGATCACCGAGGTCAACCGGATGAGCATCGGCGACGCGCTCGCTCACTTCGAGGGACTCGAGGACGAGTTGACCGAGCGCGAGCGCACCATCGCGGCGGAGATCCTCAAGGAGATCCGGGCCCGGCTGGGATTCATGCAGGAGGTCGGATTGGAGTACCTCACGCTCGACCGCGAGGCCTCGACGCTGTCGGGCGGGGAGAGCCAGCGAATCCGGCTCGCGACCCAGGTCGGGTCCGGGCTCGTCGGCGTGCTGTACGTGCTCGACGAGCCGTCGATCGGCCTCCACCAGCGCGACAACGACCGACTGTTGAACACCCTCGAGGGGCTTCGCGACCTCGGCAACACGCTCCTGGTCGTCGAACACGACGAGGAGACGATGCGCCGGGCGGACACGATCATCGACATGGGTCCGGGGCCGGGCAAGCGGGGCGGCGAGGTCGTCGTCCAGGGCGACTTCGACGACGTCGTCGACTGCGAGGAGTCGGTCACCGGCGACTACCTCGCCGGGCGCAGGCGGATTCCCGTGCCGGAGGCTCGCCGGGGTCGGGACGGGGAACTCGTCGTCCGGGGCGCGCGCCAGCACAACCTCGAGGACCTGGAGGTGGAGATCCCGCTCGGACAGTTCACCGCCGTCACGGGCGTGTCCGGCTCCGGGAAGTCGACGCTGGTCCACGAGGTGCTGTACAAGGGGCTCGTCCGCAGGATGAACGACACCGACGTCAACCCCGGCGAGCACGACGACATCGACGGGATCGACGAAATCGAAACCGTTCGCCTGATCGACCAGTCGCCGATCGGCCGAACCCCACGGTCGAACCCGGCGACGTACACGGGCGTGTTCGATCACATCCGGGAGCTGTTCGCCGAGACCAAGCTCTCGAAGCAGCGCGGCTACGAGAAGGGCCGGTTCTCGTTCAACGTCAAGGGCGGTCGGTGCGAGGAGTGCGGCGGGCAGGGGACCGTGAAAATCGAGATGAACTTCCTGTCGGACGTGTACGTCCCCTGCGAGGAGTGCGACGGCGCGCGGTACAACGACGAGACGCTGGAGGTGACCTACAAGGACGCCACGATCGCGGACGTGCTCGAGATGAGCGTCGCGGAGGCGTTCGACTTCTTCGAGGGACACACCGGGATCCGCCGCCGGCTGAAGCTGCTGAAAGACGTCGGGCTGGGCTACATGCAGCTGGGACAGCCCTCGACCACGCTCTCGGGTGGCGAGGCCCAGCGGGTCAAACTCGCGGAGGAACTGGGCAAGAAAGACAGCGGGGACACGCTCTACCTCCTCGACGAACCCACGACGGGCCTCCACAAGGAGGACGAGCGCAAGCTGATCGACGTCCTCCACCGGCTCACGGACAACGGCAACAGCGTGGTGGTGATCGAACACGAGCTCGACCTGGTGAAGAACGCCGACCACGTGATCGACCTGGGCCCCGAGGGCGGCGAAGGCGGCGGGGAGGTCGTCGCCACCGGCACGCCCGAGGCGGTCGCCCGCGTCGACGACTCCTACACGGGGCGATACCTGCGGGACTACCTGCCCGATGTCGACGCCGACGGGCCGCGCAGCGACCGCCGGAAGCCGGCGAAGGCCAGCGGCGACGACTGACCCGGGGCAACCCGGGAACGACCGACCCGGGGCAACCCGGGACGCCGGGGGAGGGTGGAAAGCGACGAGGATCCGGGGGGACGTAAAATCCCCCGGAACGGATCCCGTGTTATTATAATGCTCGGTCAGGTATCGTCTCCAGAGGTGTCGGTGCGGGTTCCGGAGGGGGCAGGGGAACGAAGCCGCCGGAATCCGCCGCCGCTACAGTCCCGATGATCCGAACAGTACTCCAGCGTCTCCGCGACGACGCGACCGTCATCCACGAGTGTCGGAACTGCGGAACGACGCTGTCCGGCGCCGAGGAACAGTGTCCGGAATGCGGGAGCGACGAGGTCGTGACCTACGAGATCGGGGAGGCGTGACGCCGGCGAACGGGAGACGGACCTCGACGCAGCCGCCAGCGGGAGCTTCGCTCTCGACGAGTCAGCGCGCGGGGATGCGCGCTTAGCGATTCAGCGTGTGGATCGCCTGGCCCTGTGCGTTCTCGGCGGCCTCCATGACCGCCTCGGCCAGCGTCGGGTGCGTGTGGATCGTCGTCGCGAGGTCCTCGAGGGTCGCCCCCATCTCGACTGCAAGCGAGACCTCGGCGATCAGCTCCGACGCCTCGGGGCCGACGATCTGACCGCCGAGCACGAGCCCGGTCTCCTCGTCGGCGACGATCCGGACGAAGCCGTCGGTGTGGTTCGTGGTGAGCGCCCGGCCGGAGGCCCGGAACGGCATTTCGCCGACGGCCGGTTCGAACCCCTCCTCGCCCGCCTCCTCCTCGGTCATCCCGACGGTCGCGACCTCGGGGTCGGTGAACACCGCCGCCGGAACCGCCTGGGCGTCCATCGCGGCGGGCTCGCCCGCGATCACCTCGCTCGCGACGATGCCCTCGTGGCTCGCGACGTGCGCGAGCATCGGTTCCCCGGCGACGTCTCCCACCGCGAAGACGTGGTCCCTGTTCGTGCGCATCCGGTCGTCGGTCGGGACGAACCCGTCGTCGTCGGTTTCGATCCCGGCGGCCTCGAGCTCGAGTCCCTCCGTGACCGGGCGGCGGCCGACGGCGACGAGGACGCGGTCGGCGGGATACGCCGACTCCACGCCCTCCTCCGTCTCGGTGACGACCTGGACGCCGCCGTCGGGGGCGTCGCGCCACTCGCTCGCCCCCTCGCCGAACTGGAACTCGACGCCGAGGTCCTTCGCGCGCTTGCGCACGACACGGGCGACGTCGGACTCGTACACCGGCAGCGCGTCGTCCAGCATCTCGACGACGGTCACCTCGCTGCCGAGCTTCGCGAAGACCGTCGACAGCTCCATGCCGATGTAGCCCGCGCCGATCACGACGAGCCGATCGGGGATCGAGTCGGCCGCGAGGGCGTCCCGGGAGGACCACACCGGATCGTCCGCGAACGCGAAGCCGGGGACCTCGATCGGGGTCGAGCCCGTGGCCACGATCGCGTGCTCGAACTCGATCGTCTCCGAGCCCTGCCCCTCGCCGCCGTGGGCGACCCGGACCCGGTTCTCGTCGGCGAACGTCGCCTCCCCTTCGACGAGGTTGACGCCGTTGGCCTTGCAGAGCTTCTCGACGCCGCCGGTGAGCCGGTCGACGACGTCGTCCTTCCAGCCGGCCATGGCGGCCATGTCGACGACGGGGTCGGCGTGGATCCCCATCTCCTCGGCGTTGCCCGCCTCGTGGGCGAGCCCCGCGCCGGTGATCAGCGCCTTCGAGGGAATGCAGCCGTAGTTCAGGCAGGTGCCGCCGAACGCGTCGCGTTCAACGAGCGTGGTGTCGAGCCCGTGCTGTGCGGCGCGGATGGCGGCCACGTAGCCGCCGGGGCCGGCACCGATGACCAGTACGTCCGTCCCTGTCGAGATGTCTCCTACAACCATTGTCGGGTATCCGTGTGTTCGATCCGCATCACTCGAGCAACAGGATGGGTTCGTGCAGGTACGACATGACCCTGTTGGTGAACGATGCGGCCTCCGCGCCGTCGACGACGCGGTGGTCGATGCTCAACGACAGCGGCAGCGTCGGCCGGGCCACCACCTCGCTATCCTCGACGACGGGGCGCTCCTCGATCGCGCCCAGCCCGAGAATCGCGGTCTCGGGGTAGTTGATGATGGGTGTGGCGTACTCGCCGCCGATCGCGCCGAAGTTCGTTATCGTAAACGTGCCGCCCCGCATCTCCTCGAGGTCGAGGTCGCGCTCCCGCGCCCGGGAGGCGAGATCGTGCACCTCCCGCGACAGCTCGAACAGTCCCTTCTCGTCGACGCGCTCGACGACCGGGACCATGAGCCCCGCGTCGGTCGCGACCGCGACGCCGAGGTTGTAGTAGTTCTTGAGCGCGATCTCCCCCTCCTCCTCGCGGAGCTCCGCGTTCAGTTCCGGGAACTCCTCGAGCGCGGCGACGACCGCCTTCATCACGAAGGGAAGGTACGTCAGAGAGACGCCCCGCTCTTCGGCCCGGGGTTTCAGCCGCTCGCGCGCCGCCGCGAGCGCGGACACCTCCACGGTGTCGTGGTGGGTGACGTGGGGCGCCGTGTACTTCGACTCCTCCATCTGTTCGCCGATCGTCCGCCGGACGCCCCGGTACGGGATCGTCTCCTCGGCAGGAGGCCCCTCCCCCGGCGTCGGCGTCCCCGCCTCGGCCGCCGGGGGCTCCGGCTCGGCTCCCGCCTCGAGCGCCCGGGCGTATTCCCGGACCTGCTCGGCCGTGACGAACGGTTCCCCGTCGCGTGTCCGGTCGGTGGGGACGTCGTCGATGTCGACGCCCTCCTCGCGGGCGACCCGCCGGGTCGCCGGGACCGCGAGCGTGCGGTCCCTGCCAGCGGGCTCGACGCCGGCCGGTTCGTCGCCGGTGGTCGATCCCGGCGCCTCCCGTCCGGTCGCCGCCGCCCTATCCTCCGGCTCCGGCTCGGCGGTCGGCTCCGGCTCGGCGGTCGGCTCCGGCTCGGCTTCGCTCTTCCCCGCCTTCTCTGCCCCCGCTTCGGCGAAAGCCCGCACGTCCGCATCGGTGACGCGGCCGCCGGGACCGCTGCCGGGGACTGCCGAGACGTCGACGCCCAGTTCGCGGGCGAGCCGCCTGACTGACGGGGGGGCGAACACGCGACCCTCCGGGGTTTCCGGCGCCGCCGACGCCTCGGCCGGTTCGCCGGCGCCGGCGCCGTCGCCCGGTTCGGCCCCCACAGTTTCGCCGGAAGCCGCCGACTCCGACGGCGCCGACTCCGACGGCGCCGGTTCGGACGGCTCCGCGTCCGCCGCCGCGCCGTCGTCGACCTCGAAACTGATGATCACGTCCCCGACCGGGACCATCTCGCCCTCCTCGACGAACAGCTCCCTCACCGTGCCGTCGTACGACGAGGGGACCTCGACCAGCGCCTTGTCGGTTTCGACCTCCGCGACCGGCTGGTCCTCGCTCACCCTGTCGCCGGGTTCGACCAGCCAGTTGACGAGTTCGCCCTCGGCGACGCCCTCGCCGACGTCGGGAAGCCTGAACTCCTCGACCGTCATGGGTACTCGACGGCCTCCCTGATGCCGGCCTCGATCCGCGCCTCGTTCGGCAGGTAGTAGTCCTACAGCGCGTACAGGGGGTACGGGACGTCGAACCCCGTGACCCGGGTGACCGGCGCCTCCTGGTACGCCAGCGCCTCCTCCTGAACGATGCTCGTGATCTCGCCGGCGAGTCCGCCCGTCCGGGGCGCCTCGTGGACGACCGCCGCCCGGCCGCACTTGCGGAACGCGTCGACGATCGCGTCGGCGTCGAGCGGGGACAGCGTCCGGAGGTCGACCACCTCGCACTCGATCCCCTCCTCGGCGAGACTCTCGGCCGCCTCCAGGGTTCGGCGGGTCATCGCGCCCCAGGTGAACACCGCGACGTCCTCCCCCTCGCGACGGGTCACCGCCTCGCCGAGTTCGACCGTGTACTCCCCCTCGGGGACCTCCTCGCGGAACGCCCGGTAGATCAGCTTCGGCTCGAGGAAGATCACCGGGTCGGGATCGCGGATCGCGGCGGCCAGGAGTCCCTTGGCGTCGGACGGAGTCGACGGAATCGCGACCTTGAGCCCGGCCTCGTGGACGTAGAAGGCCTCCTTCGACTCCGAGTGGCTCTCCGGCGCGCGGATCCCGCCGCCGTAGGGCGCGCGCAGCGTCATCGGGAGCGTGTACCGACCGCGGGTGCGGGTCCGCATCCGGGCCATGTGGGAAACGATCTGGTCGAAGCCGGGGTACATGAATCCGGAGAACTGGATCTCCGGCACCGGGCGCAGCCCCATCGCCGCCATCCCCACCGAGGTGCCGACGATCCCCGACTCCGCCAGCGGCGTGTCGATCACCCTGTCGTCGCCGAACTCCTCCCACAGCCCCTCCGTCGCGCGGAAGACGCCGCCGTTCTTCCCGACGTCCTCGCCCAGCACCACAACCTCCTCATCGCGGTTCATCTCGGTGTAAAGTCCGTCCCGTACCGCCTGTACCAGCGTGAGGTTCTGTGTCGATTGCTCAGTCGCCATTGTCACTCCTCCAGGAACGCTTCGTCGCCGAGCTCCCCGCGCAGCCGTTCGAACCGCTCGTACTGGTCGCGCAGCCGGGCGGGCACCTCCGCGTACGCGTTCTCGAACATCTCATCGGGGGTCGGCCGCGCGGTCGACTCGGCCGCGTCGATCGCGTCCGCAACCTGGGTTTCGACCGACTCCTGTATCTCGGCGATCCGGTCGTCGTCGAGGAGTCCCCGGTCCCGGAGGTACGTCTCCAGTCGGGGGATCGGGTCCTTCTGACGCCAGCGCTCGACCTCCTCCTCGGTCCGGTAGACGCTGGGATCGTCCGCGGTGGTGTGTGCGCCGAACCGGTACTGGATCGCCTCGATCATCGTCGGCCGCGGCTGTCCCTCGTCCGGGTCTTTCGCCTTCTCGACCGCCTCGCGGGTCGCACGGTACACCGCCAGGGGATCCATGCCGTCGACCTGAACGCCCTCGAAACCGTAGGCGGTCGCCTTCTGTGCGAGGGTCCCGGAGGCGGTCTGCCGTTCGCGGGGGACCGATATCGCCCACTGGTTGTTGTTACAGAAGAAGACGTTCGGGGTGTCGAACACGCCCGCGAAGTTCAGCCCCTCGTGGAAGTCACCCTCCGAGGTCGCGCCGTCGCCGAAGTAACAGAGGAACGCTCGGTCGTCCTCGCCGCGGAGCTTCGACGCCCACGCGGCTCCGGTCGCGTGGGGGATCTGGGAGGCGATCGGCACCGCGACCGGGAAGACGTTCGCGTCCTCCGGAACGTGGTTGCCCGCCTCGTGGCCCATCCAGTACAGCAGGGTCTTCTCCAGCGGTACGCCCCGGACCACCGCGGCCCCGTGCTCGCGGTAGCTGGGAACGATCCAGTCGTCCTCCGCCAGGGCGTACGCGCTCCCGACCTGGGCGGCCTCCTGGCCGGACAGCGGGGGATACGTCCCCATCCGACCCTGCCGCTGGAGGCTGACCGCGCGCTCGTCGAAGTGCCGGGAGAGTTTCATGTACCGATAGATGCCGACCAGCTCCTCCTCCGTCAGATCGGGGACGTCTCCCACGACCGCGCCGTCCTCGTCGAGAACTCGATACATCTCCGCTCGGGGATCGCGCTCGAGTACGCTCACGGTCGGACCCACCTACGCATACGGTGGCCTCTCGCCGCTCGAGTAATAGAAGTTTCGTAAATGATTTATCATGAACGGAAATACTGCCACCTCGGTGCGCCTGTCCCGGCGCGTGACGGCGGATTCGGAGTCAGCGGCGGATTCGGGGTCAGCGGCGGATTCGGGGTCAGCGACTCGCGGCGCGCGCGATCCGGCGTGCCTCGCCGGGGCTCTCGCCCTCGCGGGCGACTGCCTCGACGAACAACTCCCCCGCCCTGTAGGAGGACCGCACCATCGGACCGGAGGCGCAGTAACTGAAGCCGAGTTCCTCCTCGGCCACCCGGCGCCACGTGTCGAAGACATCCGGGTGAACGTATTCGAAGACGTCGAGGTGCGACCGCGACGGCTGGAGGTACTGGCCGAAGGTCACGATGTCGACGCCGACCTCCCGGAGGTCGACGAGCGTCCGGTAGATCTCGTGGTCGTACTCGCCGAGCCCGAGCATGATGCTGGTTTTGGTGTGCGCGTCGGACTCCCGGCGGACCAGATCCAGCACGGAAAGCGACTGTTCGTAGCCGGCGCGCCGGTCCCTGACGGGCCACTGGAGCCGCTCGACGGTCTCGACGTTGTGCGCGATCACGTCGGGTTCGGCGTCGATGATCTCCCGGATCAGGTCAGGTTCGCCCTGAAAGTCCGGGATCAACACCTCCACCAGCGTCCCGGGGGCCGCGCCGTTGATCTCGCGGATCGTCTCCGCGAAGTGTGAAGCTCCCTGATCGGGGAGGTCGTCTCTGTCGACCGAAGTGAGAACGACGTAGTCCAGCCCGATCTCCCGGACCGCCGCGGCGACGTCGGAAGGCTCCTCCGGATCCAGCGGCTCCATTCCCCCGGTCTCGACGTCACAGAAGTTGCACCCGCGCGAGCACCGGTCGCCCATCAGCATGAACGTCGCCGTCCCGGGGCCGTCGTGCCCGCTCCAGCACTCCCCCATGTTCGGGCAGTTGGCCTCCTCACACACCGTGTGGAGGTCCCGCTCCCGGAGCGCGGACTTGACCTCCGTGAACCGGCTCCCGGTGGGCGCCCGCATCTTCAGCCAGTCCGGTTTGCGCCTGGTGCTCATAGGGTATCCTTCGGCCGCGGAGGCAAAAACGTGAGCATCGTCCGGAGGGTCAACCGACGGCACGACGACGCCGCGGAGAGGAACGACGCCACGGCGGCACGACGACGTCGGGGAGAGGAACGACGGCGCCCGGCAGTCAGAGCCCGTATCGCTCCGCGAACTCCTCGGGAGTGAGGTCGATCCGGTCGAACTCGCCGAAGTCCCGCTCGTGGTGGCGGATCATCTGTTCGACGATCCACGCGCTGAACGTCTCGTCGAACCGCCACTCCCCTTCAGTCGCCGGGACCTGGAAGCGTTCGTCCGTCGCGACGGCGGCGTACACGTGGTAGAATCCGAGGATGACGTCCGCGAACTCCCGCGCCTTGTCGGCGGTTTCCGCGCGCTTCTCCTCCAGTTCCGCCAGGCCGTCGTCGGTGAGTTCGAAGTACTTCCGGTCGGGCTCGTCCTCGCGCTCGATCCGTCGGGTCCATCCCTCCTCCTCGAACTTGTACAGGATGGGGTACACGGACCCGTACGACGGCTCCCAGTGGTCCCCGCTGATCTCCGAAATCTCCTTGAGGATCTCGTATCCGTACCGCGGTTTCTCCTCGAGAAGCTCGAGGACGAGATACGAGATCAACCCCTTTGGCGGGCCACTTTTCCGCATCGTCTTTCGGTTCCCGACATCGCCGTGAAAGCGTTTCGGTTGCGGTCAATCCCCGGGGCACGCCGCCCGCGGAATCGCAGGCGGGTCGCCCCGGAATCGACCCGCATCCGTCGTTGGACGAAAGAGCAGACGACCGAACGCCTGCCACACTTATATGCCATGTGCTACAATACCAACACGCATGAGACTCCCACAGACCAGGGACCTGTTCATCCGCGAATTCGAGTTCCCGGCCGATCGGGACACGGTGATAGCCGACGTCGGCGACGTCGAACTCGACGCGATGTACGGCGACCCGGAGACCATCGCTGAGGTGCTCTCGCGCACCGATCAGTCGGAGTTCGACAGCGTCGACGAACTGTACGACGCGCTGATCACCTTCGTCGGGGACCAGTACATCGGGCGGAAGTTCTACGACGACCGGGGGATGAACCCCGAGGGCGACGAGGAGGTGTCGTTCTGATGGATCTCACTGTCATCTCCGGCGTCCCCGGCGTCGGCGCGTCCCAGGTGTGTCAGACGGCCAGAACGGAGCTGGGCGACGGGTACGAGCTGATCAACTTCGGCGACGTGATGCTCGAGGAGGCGGCGGCGCGCGGGCTCGCGGAGGGGCGCGACGACCTCGCGACGCTGACCCAGCGGGACCTCCGGTTGCTACAGCGGCGCGCGGCCGAGTACGTCGCCGGGCGGTCCCGCGGCCGGGCGGTGCTGCTCAACACTCACCTCGCCGTCGCGACGGCGCACGGCTACCTCCCGGGACTGCCCGAGCCGCTCCTGTCCGACGTCGACCCGAACCGATACGTGCTGATCGAGGCGGAACCGGAGACGATCGCCGAGCGTCGCGACGAAGTGAGCTACCGGTCGTACCGGGAAAGCGGCGTCCGATCGATCGCCTTCCACCAGGACCTGATCCGCTCGGCGGCCATGTCCTACGCCATACAGACCGGCGCGCCGGTCCGGCTGGTGGAAAACGAGTCGTCCGCGGACACCGCCGCGGCGGACCTGGTCGCCATCGTGAGCGAGGGCGACCCGAGCGAGTGAATCGGTAGATAGCCCCGGACGATCGGCTACGGGGTCCGACCCCCGGCCCCCTCGTCCGCGGCGGCGTCCGGATCCGGAAGCACGGAGTCGGGGAGCAGCATGAGTTCGGAGTTCGCCCCGCCCAGCACCGTGAGCTGGTAGGTCGTGAGGTACGTGAGCACGAGAACCCGGATCGGCAACACGACCACGGCCAGCGTCGCGACGACGAGAACGACGAGCAGACCGAGCAGCGCGAGACCGACGATCGACTCCAGCGCCGCGGCGGCGCCGCCCAGGAGCCCGACGACGACGAGCCCGGCGATCGCCCCCAGCGCGATCACGATCCCGCCCAGGATCAGCGTCACGATGCTCTGGCCGATCCCGATCCCCAGCGAGAGGAAGAAGTAGACCACCAGGTACACCAGAAACTGCACCCACTCGCCCTTCAGCGTCGGCCAGAACCGGCTCCACCCGCCGAGGACGGTTTCGTCCTCCAGGACCATGATCGGTACGACGAAGTCGTTCGTGAACGAGAGGACGAGCAACCAGGTGGCGAACACGACGAGGAGAACGGCGGCCCCGACCAGCAACGCCGCGAGCCGCGACGGGATCGCGGGATCGGTCAGGTACAGTCCGTAGCCGGCTGCACCGACCGGCGCGAAGACCAGGACGGTGACGCCGATCTGGAACAGGATGAGGCGGATCCCCTGGAGGAACCGGCGCTTGAACGGCCCCCACAGCGCCACCACGTCCGTCCGGAGCGCGTCGTAGAAGACGAAGCGTAACACGGTGGAGACGACCGCGAGCAGGACCGCGAGCCCGGCGATTCCCGCCACGGCCGCCGCGATCAGTTCGGGCGAGGCGAACGGCTCGCCCGGGAGCGCCGGGAGGTCCGACGGCACCCCCCCACCCGGCGCTCCGGCGCCCGGCCCGTCGGACGGGGCGTACTCGCCGCCGACCGAGGACAGGTTCGGGGCGTTGCCCGAGACGCTTCCGCCGCCGCCGATGAAGAGGGCGATCACCGCGAGCTTCGTCCACCGGACGAGGCTAAACGGGAACAGGAACCGACGGGTCGCGTCGATCGCGTCGTCGACCGCGTCGATCGCATACCACGACATGTTCCCCCGGTATCAGCCCGTCGACAAATAGGTTTCTCATCGATCCGTCGAGTCGAGGGGTGCGTGCCGGGCGAACGTGGGTGTCTCGGCGTCCCCCGGAAGCGCCGACCGGACCGGTTCCACCTCCACCGTCGGCCAGTTCCCGGTCGCCGTCAGCGTCTCGAAGCCGCCGTCTACGAGGACGGTGTCCTCGCTTTTGGTCCCCTGGACCGTCGGGTTCCAGGCGTACGCCATCGGCGCGGAGACGGGGTCGTCGGCGTCCGGCGTGGCGATCCACTCCCGGCCGGCGTAGCCCGCGGCGCCGCCCTGGTGGTGGTTTCGCCACTCCCCCTCCCACCCGACCGCCGCGTACGCGTGCTGG
>JAZKTH010000049.1:0-15056 GCA_036625675.1 Haloferacaceae archaeon | reverse complement strand
CGCCGCGCAAACCGTACTCGGAGTGGCAACGCCCCGGGCTTTACCACGACCGCATCGGGTGCGGGGCCCACGTGGCCCCGATCACCCCCCGATCGGCGTCGTGCCACAGGAGCTGGAGCTCACGTATCCGGCCCAGCACTACGACTCGGTCGTGACCGGACGGTGGTCCGACGGGGAGAAGGCGTTCGTGTCCCGGGTGCTCCGGCGGTACCTCGAGCGAAACGACTACCCGCGGGTGATCGCTCACGTTCCCGAGGACGGCTACCGGGAGATCTGCGAACGGGTGGCAGAGGAGGTCGACGTCCCGTTCGAGTTCACCTGCGAGGGACACCCGACGTCGGCCGATTCGCTGTCGAACCTCCGGGACGCGCTCGAGGGCGAACTCGCGTACGCGAAGCGGCAGCGCGAGCACAACACCGTTCGGGCGATGGCCGACTACATGTTCGGGCCGGACGCCGGCGACCACGTCTTCGGCGACGGGGCGATCGAGACGACCGGCCGGTATCCCAAGCTTCAGGTGCGGGCACGGGAGATCGAGCGCGGCGGGGACGACGGCGATCAACTGGCGACGGTCGTCCCCCAGTACGGCGCCCTCGCGTTCACGCTGGAGGGAGCCCGCCGGTGGGACGAGAGTGACGCTCCGACCGGGCGCGTCGAGATCGACGGGTTCGTTCCCCACGGTTCCGTGCTCGCGCCCGGCGTGGTCGACGCCGACGACGCCGTCAGGCCCGGCGACGAGGTCGTCATCGAGGGGCCGAGGGCGTTCGCCGTCGGCCGGGCCGAGATGTCGGGGCCGGAGATGGTGGAGTCGACGAGGGGAGTCGCCTCCGCGGTCCGTCACGTCCGGGAGAAGTGACCGACCCGTCGACCGTCCGGATTCGCTCCGATCGATATCCTCCGTGACTCCGGACCTCCGGCGCGGTGCCGGTACTCTCAAGGAACTTCCCGCCGTCGGTTCGTCCGCCAATGGTCGAAACACGGACGCTGATCGCGGTTTTGCCCCACTACCTCGCCATGCTCGTCCTGGTGGTGCTCGCCGTCGGCATCCTCCGGAGGGCGCTCGGCGGCGTGACGCTCGTCGCCGAGTTCGCCGTCGTGCTGGCGATCGTCTTCCTGTACCCCTTCGCCGTCCGGCGGCTCGGGTACGAACCGGGCGCCTGGAGCTGACTCGGGGGCGGCGACCGGCTCCCTTCCCGTCGGCGTTCTCCCCCCGGGCGTACGGCTGGGGCGACTGCAGCGGCTACTCCCGGGGCGGGATGGCCACACTCATTACCGTCGAGCCCCGCCCAAACGGGTATGTCGATTCCCGGCGACGACGCCCCCGAGGACGCCCCGGAGGACCGCTCCGGGGGGACGGCCGCCCTGCCCGAGGATCCGGCGACGGTCCGGGACGCGCTCCGGTCGTGGTACGAGGAGGATCACCGCGAGTTCCCGTGGCGGGAGACGACCGACCCGTATCCGATCTTGGTCTCGGAGGTGATGAGCCAGCAGACTCAGCTCGATCGCGTGGTCGACGCCTGGGAGGCGTTCCTCAAACGGTGGCCCACCGTGGAGGCGCTCGCGGCGGCCGACCGCGCCGAGGTGGTTTCGTTCTGGACCGACCACTCCCTGGGATACAACAACCGCGCCCGCTACCTCCACGAGGCCGCGAATCAGGTCCTCGACGAGTTCGGCGGGGAGTTCCCCGAGAAGCCGGGGGAACTCCAGGAACTGATGGGGGTCGGGCCGTACACGGCGAACGCCGTGGCCTCGTTCGCGTTCGACGCGGGGGACGCGGTCGTCGACACCAACGTGAAGCGAGTGCTGTACCGCGCCTTCTCCGTTCCAGACAGCGACGACGAGTTCGAGCGCGTCGCCTCGGCGCTGATGCCGGCGGGCGAATCGAGGGTCTGGAACAACGCCATCATGGAGCTTGGGGGCGTCGCCTGCGGACGGACGCCCCGGTGCGACGAAGCGAGCTGTCCGTGGCGTCGGTGGTGTCGCGCCTACGAGACGGGCGACTTCACGGCGCCCGACGTTCCCGAGCAGCCGAGTTTCGAGGGGAGCCGCCGGCAGATGCGCGGCCGCGCGATCCGGGCGCTCTCCGAATACGGGGAACTCGCGCTCGACGACCTCGGGCCGCGGGTGCGCGTGGATTACGACCCCGAGGGGCAACGCGGCCGGGAATGGCTCCGGGAGCTGCTCGCCGGGCTCGCGGACGACGGACTCGTCGAGCTGGACGGGACCGACGGGGCGGCCGAGGGCGAAGCTGCCTCCGGTGAAACGGTCGCCCGGCTGCGCCGGTGACGCCGGGGCTCCACCTGCTGGAGCCGTGTACGGAGCCTTCCGTCGACCGATCGATTATATGTCCCCGGCCCCACCGCCGCACATGGGCCATCACACCTTCGACGTGGACCGCGCGGACGGGCTGGAAGACGAGAGCCGATACCGGCACCTCTCGGCGGAGGAGTTCCGGTCGCTCGTTCGGCCCGCCCCCGGGGAGACGCTGGCGGATCTGGGCTCCGGCACCGGCTTTTACACCGACCTGATCGCCCCCGACGTCGAGACCCTCTACGCCGTCGACGTCCAGCCGGAGATGCACGAGTACTACCGCGGGAAGGGGCTCCCAGAGTCGGTCGAACTCGTCACGGCCGACGTGGCGGACCTCCCCTTCGCGGACGGCGACCTCGACGGCGCCGTCTCGACGATGACCTACCACGAGTTCGCCGGCGAGCCGGCGCTCGCGGAGCTTTCGCGCGTGATCCGCCCGGGCGGTCGGTTCGTCGCGGTGGACTGGTCCGCCCGGGGTGACGGCGACGCCGGCCCGCCCGTGGACGAACGGGACGACCTCGCCGTTGCCGCCGGTGACCTCGCGGACGCCGGCTTCCGGGTGGTTCAGGGGGCCGAACGGGACGAGACTTTCCTCCTCGTCGCGATCCGGGAGGCGTGAGTCGCGAACCGGGCCGACCCCTTATGTCACTCCGCCCCTGTCTATTCCGGCATGGACGTGGACGCGATCGAACGGCGGATCGAGGAGCGCATCGAGGACGCGACTGCGGAGGTCTCGCGGCCGCGCAGCTACGACGAGAACCACGAGGACGACCACTTCGGGGCGGTCGTCGTCTCCCCGACGTTCGAGGACGTCCCGCTGGTACGGCAACACCAGCTGGTGTACGACGCCCTCGACGACTGGATGACGGAGGAGATCCACGCCCTGGAGATCAAGACGTACACGCCCGCGGAGTACGAGGAATACGGCGCGAAGTAGTCGCCACACTGACCGGTGTAGGTAGTTTTTACTCCTCGACCGGCGCAGGTTCGATTTATGAGTGAGGACTACCGGACCGAATCCGACAGCCTCGGCGAGATGCAGGTGCCGGCCGACGCCTACTGGGGGGCCCAGACCCAGCGCGCGGTAGAGAACTTCCCGATATCGGGACTCACGTTCGGTCGACGGTTCGTCCGCGCGCTCGGCGTGGTGAAGAAGGCTGCCGCGCAGGCGAACCGCGAACTCGGCTTCCTCGAGGACGACGTCGCCGACGCGATCGTTCGGGCCGCCGACGAGGTGATCGCCGGCGAACACGACGACCAGTTCCCGGTCGACGTCTTTCAGACGGGGTCGGGAACCTCCACGAACATGAACGCGAACGAGGTGATCGCGAACCGGGCGGCCGAGATCACGGGCGCGGAGATCGGCGACCGCGTCGTCCACCCGAACGACCACGTCAACTTCGGCCAGTCCAGCAACGACGTCATCCCGACGGCGATGCACGTCGCCGCCCTGGAGGCCGTCGAGAAGGACCTCGTGCCATCCCTCGAGACGCTCCAGGCGGCCCTCGCCGAGAAGGAGGCGGAGTTCGACGGCATCGTCAAGACGGGCCGGACCCACCTCCAGGACGCGACTCCGGTCCGGCTCGGGCAGGAGTTCGGCGGCTACCGGGTCCAGATCGAGAAGGGAATCACCAGGGTCACCACCGTCCAGGATCACCTCCGGGAGCTCGCCCTCGGCGGCACCGCCACCGGAACCGGGCTGAACACCCACCCCGACTTCCCGGGGCTCGCGGCGGAGTACATCGCCGAGGAGACCGGTACCGAGTTCCGCGAGGCGGACGACCACTTCGAGGCGCAGGCGGCCCACGACGCGATGAACGAGGCCCACGGCGCGCTCCGCACAGTCGCGGGCTCGATGAACAAGATGGCCAACGACCTCCGTCTCCTGGCGTCGGGTCCGCGCAACGGGCTCGGGGAGATCGAACAGCCGGAAAACCAGCCCGGCAGCAGCATCATGCCCGGGAAGATCAACCCCGTCGTCGCCGAGGCGGTCAACCAGGTCCACAAGCAGGTCGTCGGCAACGACGCCGCCGTCTCCGCCGGCGCTGCCCGGGGCGAACTGGACCTCAACCTCTACAAGCCGGTGCTGGCGCACAACTTCCTGCAGTCTGCGGACCTGCTCTCGAACGCGGCGGAGACGTTCGCACAGCGGTTCGTCGCGAAACTCGAGGCCAACGAAGACCACTGCGCCGAGCAGGTTGAGGAGGCGATGGCACTGGCGACGGCGCTGAACCCGGCGATCGGGTACGACGCGGCCGCGAAGGTCGCCAAGCAAGCGCTCGCGGAGGGGAAGACGGTCCGGGAGGTCGCCGTCGCCGAGGGACACCTCACCGACGCCGAGGCCGACGAGGTGCTCGATCCCGAACGGATGACCCACCGCGGCATCCTCGGCGAGGACTGATAATGATTATTGTAGGCCGTAACCGGACGATCGGCCACCCGGTGGGCCGATCGACCGGTAAATCGCTACAATAATCATTATGATACGATTTGTTGTCGGAAGTTACCGGGTCGACCGCCCGAGTGCGAGGCGGTCGACCGGTGACAGTCTACAACAAATAGTACGCCGCCACCCAGTGCGGGGAGGGCCGGTCTCTATCGTCGGCACTCCGGATCAGCAGCCCCCGGTGATGTATGCGATCTCCAGGTCGGGCAACCGTTCCTGTTCGCGGACGAAGATCCGGACCGCGACAGCGTCGCCCCTGTCGCCCAGGAACCGTTCCTTCCACTCGCCGTCGCCGCGCCTGGCCCGGATCGAGAACGCTCCCTCCGCCGACTCCAGCGCCGAGCCGTGGACGTAGACGTCCTTCGTGTACCCCTCCTCCGGGGGGCCCAGCTCGTACCGCTCGTCGTGTACCGTTTCCTCGCCCTCGAGAATCTGCAGGTCCACCGTGTGAACGTTGCCCGAGTTGTTGTGCACGCTCACTTCGCACAGGCGGACGGTGCCCTCGAACGCGTCCAGGCATCCCGCGAGGAGGGCGGGCGGACCGAGGGCCGGCAAAACGAGACCGGATCGCGCGAGGATAGTCCGTCTGTTCACGGCGTCTCGTTCGGCGTGGAGGGGTTTGACTCCTTCCCACGTCAGGTCGTCGGGTATCGATCAGTCACGTAGTCGACTATCACTCTACTGATCCGTCGACCGTTGGGAAACTCCCTGGACGGTTCTGGTCGCGGTCGCCTTCCAGGTGAGGGTCACCTTCCGGCCCGGTTCGAGCGCCAGCCGGCGGGCGCTCCCGTCGGTGAGCAGCGCGCGAAACGGCGTCCCGTCGACGTCGACGACGACAGTGAGGACGGTCTCGCCGCGCTCGATCCCCGAGACGGCCCCCCCGAGCCGGTTGCGGGCGCTCGTCGAGTCCGGCTCCGGGGCTCCCTCCGCCTCGTGAACCGTCACGGCGTCGGCGCCGATCCGGAGATGCGCGTCGGCGCCGGCGTCGATCCCGTCGTGGAGTCCCCGCAGCGTCCCGACCGCCGTCTCTACCGTCGCCATCTCCCCGTCGACGGCGATCACCGTCCCGGCCACCACCGTCTCCGGGACCGTCGCGGTCGCCGCGAGCGCGGCGGAGAGCCGGTCGTATCGGTCGAGGAGCTCCCGGCCGGTCGCGGTGAGGCTGCTCCCGCCGCCGCTGCTCCCGCCCCTGTGGCGCTCGACTAGTCGGCCGAAGACGTCCTCGAGCGCTTCGATCCGCCGTAGTGCCCTCGCGCGCGACCGTCCCAGTTCCGTCGACGCCGCCGCCACCGAACCGGTCCGGTGAATTTCCCGCATCAGTGCGGCATCCCGGGCGTCGAACTCGGTGTCGCCCTCGACCAGCGCCGCCTGCCCTCGACCGGTCGGTTCCCCGTCCATGGCCGATCTTTCGACTCCCTCGTAATTAGTCGGTTCGCCTGGCGCCGGTTCGCCCGGCGGCGGGGTCCCGCGGGGATCAGTACACCAGCTCCCCCTCGATGAACTTCCGGGCGCGGGGGTCTTCGGGGTCGTTGAAGACCCGGTCGGTCGGGCCCACCTCGATGAGCCGGCCTTCGAGCATCACCGCCGCCCGGTCGGCGACGCGCTCGGCCTGGTTCATGTCGTGGGTCGCGATGGCCACGCCCAGGCCCTGCGAACGGGCCGCCTCGACGGCCTCCTCGAGGACGGCGGTGTTCCGGGGATCCAGATCCGAGGTCGGCTCGTCGAGCAGCAGGAACTCCGGATCGTACGCGAGCGCCCGGGCGAACGCGACCCGCTGTGCCTCTCCGCCCGAAAGCGACGACGCGTCCCGCCCCTGTGCGTCCCCGAGCCCGACAGCCTCCAGGGTCTCGCGGACGGCCGAGTCCGGCTCGCCACCGAGCAGTCGGGAGGCGAGCCCGGAGAGCCGGTCCCCCCAGCCGCGTCTGACCTGGAGCCCGTACTCGACGTTTCGGCGGACGGACCCGTCGAAGAGGTTGGGCTCCTGGAACACCACACCGATCCGACGGCGCGCCGTCAGCCGCTCCCGTTCCGACAGCGACCACGCGTCCGTCCCGTCGAGCCGGACGGTGCCCTCGTCGGGGCGGTCGAACAGTGCCAGCAGTCGAAGGAGCGTGGTCTTCCCGGTCCCGGACGGACCGATGATCGCGAGGGTTTCCCCGGGTCTCAGGGACGCGGAGACGTCCTCCAGGACGGGGGCGCCGTCGAAGCCGTGGCTCACGTTCGAGACTGCGATCCCCGTGCCAGTGCCGGTAGCCGCGGGTCCGTCCTCGGATGGGAGGCGCTTATGGGACGGTTCGCGCATCACACCCGCCCACCTCCGAGCCGGAGGACGACCCCGTTTATCACCAGGACGATCGCCACGAGGATCGCCCCCAGAACGAGCGCGAGCTCGAAACGGCCCTGCCTCGCCTCCAGCTGGATCGCCGTCGTCAGCGTCCGGGTGACCGAGGTCCCGTCGGCGCCGGCGATGTTGCCGCCCACGATGAGGACGGAGCCGACCTCGCTGATCGCCCGCCCGAGGCCGGCGAGCACGCCGGTGACGATCCCGTATCGCGCCTCCTTGAGGGTCACGAGTGCGACGTCGAGCCGGGTTCCGCCCATCGCGTAGGCGGCGTCTCGGACGCCCCCCTCGACGCTCGTGACGGCCGCGAGGCTGACGCCCGTGATCACCGGCGTGGCCAGGACGAACTGCGACATGATCATCGCCTCCTTCGTGAACACCAGGTCGAACGTCCCGAGCGGTCCCTGGCTGGAGACCAGAAAGAGGACCAGAAGGCCGACCACGACGCTCGGAAATCCCATTCCGGTGTTGATGACCGCAGCGACCGCTCCCTTCCCCGGGAACTCCGCGAAGCCGACCACCATGGCGATCGGGAGGCTGACCAGCGTGCTGATCGCGACCGCGGTGAGGCTCACGTACAGCGAGACGGAGACGATGCTGGTGACGTAGTTCCGCTCGAAGGGGAACTCCGCGAGGAGCGGAACGACGGCCTCGACGGCGCGCAGGCTCTCCAGTACCGCCGGACTCGTTCCGGAATCGAGTCCGGCTCCGAGTGCGAGCGCGAGCACCGATAGCGTCGTCGAGGCTCCCATCGTTTCTCCTCCGATTCAGGTTTCTGCGCCACTCCAGCCTTCCGGTACGTACTGCTGGAAGTTCGGATCCTCCGAGACCGCTTCCGGGAAGAACAGTTGTTCGCCCTCCATGGTGTAGTCCCCGATGATCTCCTGGCCCTCCGGGGACGTGATGAATCCGATGTACGACATCGCCAGGCCGTAGTTCACGTGGTCGTGAACCCCGGGGTTCACCGCTATCACCCCGTAGGGGTTCGCGAGGGACTCCGGGCCGTCCTCGATCGGTCCCTGGACGCGAATCTCGAGGTCGACCTCGGATCTCATCGAGATGAACGTCCCCCGGTCTGCGAGGGTGTAGGCGCCGCTCTGGCTCGCCTGGTTCAACACGTCCCCCATCCCGGCGCCGGCCTCGCGGTACCACTCCCCGCCCGGCTCCGCGTCGGAGGCGTCCCAGATCGTTAGCTCCTTCGTGTGGGTGCCGGAGTTGTCGCCCCGGGAGACGAACGTCGATTCGGTTTCGGCGATCCTCTCGAACGCGCCCGTCGCTTCCACCATTCCGTCGACGTCGGCCGGATCCTCCGCCGGACCGACGACCACGAAGTCGTTGAACATGAGGTCCCGACGGTTCACGCCGTACCCCTGTCGCACGAACTCGTCCTCGAGCGATCGCGCGTGGACCATCACTACGTCCGAGTCGCCGTTTCGCGCCGTCTCGAGCGCGGCACCCGTCCCCTGGGCGACGGCTTCCACCGCGACCCCGTATCTGTCCTCGAAAGCCGCGTTGAGTTGGTCGAGGAGTCCGGTGTCGTACGTGCTCGTCGTGGTGGTTAGGGTGAGCGTCTCCCCGACGACTTCGGGGGTCTCTCCGGCCGACCCGTTGCCCCCGTCGTTGCCGTCTCCCCTCGTGCCCGCCCCGACGCACCCGGCGACGGTCGCCGTCAGGCCGCCGGTCGCTACCGCGAGGAACCCGCGTCGTTGCATCTATTACGATACAACCATATCCGGCTACTACCTTATTACTTTCTACAGTAATTAACCTATAATAGTTACGTAACCGTGAATAGGGGCGTGCTCTTCGTACGCGGCGCTTGCAACTCGTCTACTTCAAATCCGCCGCAGGTATCGACTCACCCGATCACGGAGCGCGAGCGACATCTACGAGTCGCTCGCAGTGATGTGATCGAGAGAAGTGCGCTGGCGGGGATTTGAACCGGAACCAGACGTGCTCGCTCACTCCGTTCGCTGCGCGCGACTGGTGGGGTTCAAATCCCGCTACGCGATTTTCCTCGCTTCGCTCGGAAAAATGCGCTGGCGGGGATTTGAACCCCGGTTGCAACCATGGCAAGGTTGCGTGATACCACTACACTACCAGCGCGCACCGCCGTTCTCCGCATCGAAAAATAACTGGAAGTGGCCTATTAAGGCTTCCGAAAGAGCGACCGAATCGCCGTGCGGCGCGGGCGCGGTTCGCCGTCGCGTGTGTGCGTCGTTCTCACTTTCGTGACCTGATCTCCCGGAGGCGACCGCCCGAGATCCGCCCGATCCACTTCCCCTCCCGAAAGGAGTTGTTTTCCTGGGGCTGCAGCGGCCTCGAATGGCGGGCCATTTATACTTCGCCTCCCGAAGTTCCACAGCACATGGACTACAGTTACGCCGGGAACGCGCACACGCGGCTCGTCGAATCCTACGAGGCGGACGAGGCCCCGTTTCCGACGTGCGAATCGCCCGGGTTCCCCCGCCGCGACCACCTCCGAGACGAGGTTCTCCTCCTCAAGAAGCTGGTGTTCCCCCGATGCTGGAACGCCGGCTCGCTGGTGGACGACGAGGGGGCGGCGCGATCGGCGCTCACCGAACTCGGATCGATCTGCTGTTCGGGTATCGAGCCGTATGCGAATAACGAACTCTCGGAGACGACCGGGGATCCCGGCGCGATGGTCGACGCGGTGCTCGATCGGTTGCCGGAGCTGCGCCTGCAGGTGAAAAAGGACGTCGAGGCCGCCTACAAGGGCGACCCCGCCGCCAAGAGCTACCTCGAGGTCGTCCGGTCGTATCCCGGCGTCCACGCGGCCCTGGTGTACCGGTTCGCCCACGCGCTCTACGAGGAGGGCGCCGCGGAGTACGCCCGGGAACTCACCGAGTACGGCAAGACCGAGACCGGGATCGACATCCACCCGGGCGCCGAAATCGGCGAGCACTTCTTCGTCGACCACGGCACCGGCGTCGTCATCGGCGAGACTGCCACGGTGGGCGACTGGGTTCGACTCTACCAGAACGTCACCCTCGGCGCGCTCCACTTCGAGGAGCAGGAAGGGAAAGAGCACATGCTGAAGAAGGACTACAAGCGTCACCCCGACATCGGGAGCCACGTCGTCATCGGGGCCGGCACCAATGTGCTCGGAACCGTCTCCGTCGGCGACCACGTGAGCATCGGGGCGAACTCCTGGATCACGGAGGACATCCCGGACAACACCAAAGTGCTCGTGGCCGAACACCCGAAACAGGTCAGAAAACGGCAGGATTGAGCCGGGAGGGCGCTTTGCGACGGGCGAGGGTCCCGCTACTGCTCCGCGCCGACGGACTCGACGCCCGACTGTTCGTACTTCTCGCGGAACTCGTCGATGAGCTGCCCCATCTTGGCGTACCAGTCGTTCAACATTCGTTGCATGTCCTCGGCGATCTCCCCGCCGTCGACCGGGCGGTAGACGAAGTAGTAGCCGCCCTGGTCGTAGTTCTTCTGCTCCTTCTGGACGAACCCGGCCTGCAGCAGCCGCTTCACCGAGCGGTACGCCGTCGATCGCTCCCGGTCGACCTGTTCGGCGACCTCGTCGACCGTCATCGGCTCGTCGCTCTCCACCAGTACCCGGAAGCAGTTCCTGTCCAGCTCCGTCAACCCGTGAAAGCAGTCGAGGACCCCCTCACACTCCATGTCGCGACGGAGCATCTCGCTGAGTGATTCAGGCATATCCGCCGGTATGCGATCCTCCGTCAAAACGTTTGTGTACACTCCTGACAAGAGTGCGCGGGGAGTGGTCGTCGGGGCGGTCGATCGCCCGGTCGCCGGCGATCGCCGGGCAGTTGCGTGATCCGACGGCGTCATACTGTTTGTTGTAGACGGTCACCGATCGACCGCCACGCCCTCGGGCGGTCGACACGGTACCTTCCGACAACAAACAGTATCAGTACACCCGGAACAGTACGGCCAGCAGCACGACGAACGCGAGCCAGAAGACCGCAGCGCCGGCGGCCAGCCCCGAGGCGGAGAGGAACGGCGGTATCGGCACCGACAGCGCCACGACGAGGACGACGAGCAGTACGGCCACGAGCGTCAGGACGCCCCCGATCACCCGAATCAGCCCCTCCGGATCGCCGACTATCGACGACTTCGCCTGTGTGCTCATGCTCCCACCTACTCGTCGGGAATAAAAAGACCCGTCGTCTCTTCCCGCGGGTCGAAAAGCCTCGGGCCCGTTCGCCCGAGGTTGTTTACAGGAGTTCCCGGCTGGAGTTGAGCACGACCAGCACGCTGCTGGTCGCCATCGCGGTCGCGGCGAAAAGCGGGTTCAACAGGCCGGCCAGCGCGATCGGGATCGCGATCCCGTTGTAGACGAGCGCCCACCCGAGGTTCTGCCGGATGCGCCGGTTCGTCGCGGTCGAGACGTCGAACAGCGTCGGGATCGCGCCGAGGTCGCGCCCGGTGATCACCGCGTCGGCCGCGTCGGCCGACAGCTCGGTGCCCTCCGCCAGCGACACGCCCAGGTCGGCGGCCGCCAGCGCCGGCGCGTCGTTCGACCCGTCTCCCACCATCGCCACGACGCCGTCCGCCCGCAGTCGCCGAATCGCCGCAGTCTTTCCCTCCGGTGGGACGCCCGCGAACACGCTCGACACGTCGGGATGAGACTCGAAGTGGGCGGCCGCCGCCGAGTCGTCGCCGGTGAGCACGACGATCTCCCGCCCCGTGGCCGCCAGCTCCGCGACGACGTCGTCCCACTCGGCGCGCGGGGCGTCTCCGACCACGACGACGCCGAGCACCTCCCCGTCCCGCCCCACCACGACCGGGACGTTCCCGGAGTCGGCGGCCTCGGAGACCCTGGAGCGAACTTCCTCCGGGAGCTCCCAGCCTCGTTCGTCGAACAGGGACGGGTGACCCACGACCAGGCTCTCGCCGTCCAGGACGGCTTCGACGCCGCGTGCACGAATGGTCACGTCACCCGGGGTAATCGCGTCACCCGGGGCGATCGCGTCTCCCGAGATAACCGTCTCCTCATCGCCACTGCCGGCGTTTTCGGCGGTGGCCGTCTCCTGTCCCACGGGGACCCCCGGCTGCGATCCGGTGTCCCCCTCCGGGCCGACGTCCGTCGTTCCGGTGGCCTCCTGCGGCTCTTCCGCCGTGTCCTCGTCGACGAGGCCGCCGTCCGCGACCGGCCCCTCGGCTTCGAAGGAGCCCTCCGCGGCCCGTTCGACGATCGCGTCCGCGATGGGGTGTTCGGAGAACCGCTCGACGGCGGCAGCCGCCCGTAGCAGCCGGTCCCTCGAGACTGACGCGGGGAACGCGTCGACCACGCGCATCCGGCCCTCCGTGAGGGTGCCTGTCTTGTCCAGCGCGACGACGTCCACCTCCGCCGCGTCCTCGAAGATCGTCTCGGTGGCCACGACGATTCCCCTCTCGGCGGCGGTACGGATCCCGCTGGCCACCGCGAGCGGGGTCGCGAGCCCGAGCGCACACGGGCACGAGACGATGAGCACCGTCAACCCGACCAGGAACGCCTCCGTCGGTCGGGTTCCCAGGAAAAGCGACAGCACCGTTATCGCGACCGCCAGCGTCGTCACCAGCGGGACGAACACGGTCGCGAGCCGGTCGGCGAGGTGCTGGACTCCCGATCGCGAACTCTGGATGTCCCACAGCTGTTCGACGAGCCGGTCGCGGGTGCTCTCCACGGGATCGCCGACCTCGATCGACAGCGGCGCGTCCGCGACCACCGACCCGCCGACGACGCGGTCGCCCGGCCGCTTGGTCACCGGGAGCGACTCCCCGGTGACGACCGCCTCGTCGACGGCGGCGGCCCCGTCCCGGACGGTGCCGTCAAGCGGTACCCGCTCGCCGGGCTTGACCAGGAGTCGATCGCCGGGAGTGACCTCCCCGATCGGCATCTCGGTGCCGTCCTCCAGGCGGACGGACTCGATCCGGTCGCTCGTCAGGGTCGACAACAGCCCCATCGCCTTCCGCTTGATGTGGCTCTCGTAGTAGTTCCCCGCCGTCACGACCACGATCACGGCGACGGTCACGTCGAAGTAGAGGTCCCCCCGTCCCACCGCCATCGCGATCGTGCTGTACAGGTACGAACTCGAGGCCGCAAGCGCGATCAGCAGGTCCATGTTCGGCTGCCTGGCCCGAAGGCTGACGTACGCCCCCCGAAGGATCGGAAATCCTGTATAAAACAGCACGACGGAGGTGAACAGCCAGATCTGCGTGTACAGGTACAGCCTGTCGAACGATCCGAACTCCACGACCGGCTGGAAGCCGAAGTACGTCGGGTACAGGAACAGGACGTACCACAGCATCGTCATCATCCCGAAGAAGCCGCCGCCGATCAGGAACCGGACCACTGCGACGTCCCCGGATTCGGGTTCCCTGTCGACGCTCCGGAACGACGCCTCGTAGCCGGCCTGGGAGACGGCGTCGGGGAGGTCGTCCGCCTCGACCTGATCGGGATCGTACCGCAGCCGCATCGTGTCGGTCGCGTAACTCGCGGTGGCGTCAACGACCCCGGGCTCGGTCTCCGAAACCGTCTCCAGAAACGTCTCGCAGGTCGCACAGTGCATCCCGTCCACCGAGAGGTAGGCAGTCTCGCACGCATCCGCGCCGCCCCCCACGTCGGTCGCTCCGTCGGTGATGTCGACGACTTCGCCGTCGGCGGTCTCCGCGTTCTCCCCGCCGACGGCCAGCCGGAGGGCATCGGTGTCGATCCCCCCGTCGTCGGTCTCCTCCACGGCGTCCGTTCCCAGCGTTCTCGCGACCTCCAGGCATCCACGACAGCAAAACTCCCCGTCCACCTCCTCGTCGGTCACCGGCGGCTCGGGCGTCGGCAGGTCACAGAGGGTGCACGACGGCATCTTCTGGCCGACCGGATCCCCGTTCGACGGCGGCGTCTCGGGCCCCTCGCTATCGGTCATCGCGTACACGAGACTGGCGACGATCAACACGACGTTGACGAGCGCGATGGCGACGACGTACTCCCCCGTCTCGATGGCGAATATTCCCCCCGGAATGATCGCGGCGAGGCCGATGAGGGCGACCTGACGTGGCTCGATATCCATACCTCCCCTTCGTGCTACCGGCTAAAGTATTGTTCCCTCCCAGGGGCCCATTCCCGCGGCGATACGCCGGCCGGAACGGTCCGTCGACGGGGCCCTCGCGAACACGTGTAATTGAGAAATCAAATCGGCCCGTTCGAGGCCTCGATTCTTCCCGGAGTCCTTCGATTTATTGATCCGTCTCGCAGTATTTATACCACCGTAGATCGAAGGTACATTCATGACCGAGGGGGCGGCTTCAGAGACACCTCCCGAGTCGGCGCTGACCGGCGGCTCGGAGACCGAAGAGTTCGATCCGAAGGGTACGCTTGCGCTCATCATGGTGTACTTCGGAATCCTCGTGGTGATGTGGTTCTTCATGTACTTCGTGGAGTTCCTCGGTAACGAACTGGTCGTGATCGGCTAACCATGCACGTTCACAAGTACGAAAAGCTCTGGCTCGGACTGGCACTCGTGTTGATCCTGGCGTTCATCGGGACCGTCACCTACGGCGCCGTGGGTGCGGGGGTCTCGATGGTCGCCGACGAGGAGGACCCGGTGAACCCCGAGACGCTCTCGGAGGACCCGCGGTTCGGCGAGCCTCGGGTCGAACAGGTCGGCGAGGACGAGTACGAGGCGTACGTGGTCGCGAAACAGTTCGAATTCCAGCCGGACCCGATCGTGGTGCCCGCCCACAGCACTGTGACGTTCTACGTCACGTCTGCCGACGTGATCCACGGGTTCGGCGTCGTCGGAACGAACGCGAACACGATGGTGGTGCCGGGAGAGGTCGCGAAGATCACCGTCGAGACGGACGAGCCCCGCGAGTTCGGCATCCTCTGCAACGAGTACTGCGGCCCGGCCCACCACTCGATGGAGGGGAAGCTCGTCGTCGTGCCCGAAGAGGAGTTCCAGGCGAACGGAGGTGAGGACCAGT
>JAZKTH010000048.1:0-15061 GCA_036625675.1 Haloferacaceae archaeon | reverse complement strand
ATAGCCGACATCCCAACGGAGGAATCCCACGACTTCAGTCGTGGGAGGAGGTCAAGCGCCGGAGGAGGTCGGTCGGGAGGGGGACGGAAACAGGGCGTCGACGTCGGGTGAGTCGTCGAGCAGCGCGTACTCTTCGCCGTCGCGTTCGACGATTTCGGCACGCTCGAGGTGTTCGAGGTGGGCGGAGGCTTCCCCCGGCCCGTGGAGGATGTGGATGGTCTCGAGGTCGCCGAACAGGCGCGCCGAGACCGACCAGACCGTCGCCGGGCCGTGCTTCGCGAGAACGTCGACGACGCGTTCGGTTCGGCGGCGGTGATGCTCGAGGATCGTCGCTGCGCGACCGGCCGGATCCTCGATCGGATACCGGTGTCCCGGCCACGCCCGGCTCCACCCGCGGTCGATCACCGAGACCAGGCTCTCGAGGTAGGCACCCAGCGGGTTCTCGAGGCGGGTGTCGGCGCCGCCGACGTTGGGGGTGTACTCGGGGAGGAGAACGTCCCCGACGAACGCCTCCCGGCGGCGACCCGCGGCGGTTTCCCGGTCGCTGCCGGCGGTCGGGAACTGGAAGGCGACGCTCCCGGCGGTGTGGCCCGGCAGGTGGACCGCCTCGAGCCGCGCGTCGTTCACCTCGAACTCGTCCCCCCCTGCAAGCGACACCGCGTCGACCGGCTCCCCACGAAGATCGTTCATCACCCCGTCGAGAAACGAACGAAGCGCCTCGCGGGATTCGGCGGGCATGCCCCAGGCGTCGAACTGCGCGCGCTGTGCGTCCGGATCCTCCAGAAGCGAGCGCTGGCTCCCGTCGATCAGGGGAGCGTCGGCCTCGTGTATCCGGACGGTTGCCCCCGAGGCCGCCTGGATTTCGCCGGCGAGGCCCGCGTGGTCCGGGTGCCAGTGGGTGAGAAAGACCTCGTCGACCTCCTCGAAGGAGAGCCCCAGATCCGCGAGTCCCTCCTGCAACTCCCTGCGAACCCCCGGGAGGGACACGCCCGTGTCGATCAGCGCAGTCGTCTCGCCGTCCAGCACGTAGACGTCGTTCGCGCCCTCGAACACCGTGTTTCCGAGCTGAATCCGCTGCACGCCGTGGTCTCCGGGCGGGGCGGACATGAACCTACCGCGAGCCGACGCCGGGGGCTTCAGCGCAGCCGGATTCGCCCCACTCAGTTTTCAAACGTGATATTTTGCGGGACACGTTCAAGCGCCTGGAGGAAACACCACTCTTCAGAGCATGTCGGCGGACTTTTACGATCTGCTGGAGGTGGACGAGGACGCCGACGAGGAGGAGCTGAAGCGCGCGTATCGCAGCGCGGTCCGCCGATACCACCCCGACGTCAACGACAGGGAGGACGCCGACGCCCAGTTCAAGGTAGTGAAACGCGCCTACGAGACGCTCTCGAACCCGAAAGAGCGAGCTCGCTACGACCGGCTCGGGCACCGGTCGTACGTCCGCGAACAGCTCGGCGGCCTCCCGACGACCGTCGTCTCAGCGGTCGGTGACGGCGAGTCCGGGCGCAGTACGACCGAATCCGGGGCGGACTCGACAGGGTCGTCCACGGGTTCGAGTCGGTGGGACAGATCGGCCGGCGGCTCGGGGAGTTCTTCCGCGGGGTCCACGGTGACCGGATCGAAGACGACCGGGGCGACCGCAACCGGCTCAACCGCGACCGGGTCGACTGCGACCGGGTCGACGACTACCTCCACAAAGACTGACCCGACGAACGGCTCCACCACGAGCGGAACCACCGCGACGAGCAACGCGACGGGATCGACGGCGACGAGCAACGCGACGGGATCGACGGCGACGAGCAACGCGACGGGATCGACGGCGACGGAATCGAAGACGGCGGGGTCGACGGCCTCCCGACGGACCTCGAAGGACGTAGGGCCCGGCGCACGAACGGGAGGTGCGGCCGGGAACGGAACCGGGGCAAACGCCGCCGCCTCCGGCGCCACCGGCCGCCGGAACGGGACCGGCGCCGGCGCCGCAGCTCGCGGGACCAACGGTCACTCGACCGCGGCTGGCACCGCGGCGCCGGGGGCGGGGACGGCGGGAGCCGCCGCGACGGGTGAGGACTGGACCGGGAACGGAGACGCGAAGAGCACTGGGGAGACGACTGCCGACACCGCCGCAAGCCCCCACACGGAGGACCCACACCGGGTCGGCCTCCGTCGTGGGCTGTACTTCTCGGTGGGGGGCTTTCTCGCGTACATCGTCGGCCTCCTGGCGTATCTCGCTTCGAACGCCGGGATCCTCGCCAGTCTCGTGGCCGAGGCGACGGCGGCGCCGGGGGCGACGCTTCTTGCCGGCGCCGCGTTCTCCGACCCGATCGCGGCCGTCCTGACCGCGCCGGGAACCGTCCCGGCCGTCGCCTTTACCTTCGGCATCGCGGCGTTGCCGTTGACGGTCGGAACCACGGTACTCCGGTTCGGTCGGGGAACCGCCCGGCTGTACGCAGTGGCGGTGCTGGCGCCGACGGCGTGGCTCCTGCTGGCCAGCGACGTCCCGTTCGCTGCAGCAGGCGTCGCCAGGCCGACCGCGCTCTCCGGGGGGCTCCCGGTGGGCGCCACGGCGCTTTTGCTGGCAGCGATACCCGTGGGGGCGACGATCGCGTTCGTGGTGGACGTCGGGAGATACCTCCGCGCCAGGTGAGAGGTGAAAGAAGCCGTCGGCCGTCTCTGGACACGGTCCCCCGGCCGGTAGGGCCGGGAGCGTCGACCGCGACGGTCGGTTGACTGACCAAGCCACTGGAGCACTAGTCCGTGTCGGCGCGATGTCCTCGCGCCACCTGTTTCTAGAGGGGATACCCGTTTTAGCCATTCTATCGTGCCAACATTCACCGGGGAAGGAAGCAAAGATGAACGAACAGTCGATATGAGTACAGAGAATTGTCCATACGTGGACTGATGTGCCGTCAGAGGCGGCGTACATGTGAATTTTTTATCTGACGAAGTAGGGATCGGCCCCCGGCATGAAGCGGCCGAGATCCGACTCGCGACGGTAGTCGGTCTCCTGCAGCGTCGATAGCGCCGCCACGAACCGGTCACCGTCGCCGTCGACCCAGTGGGCCGGATCCTTGATGGGGAGGACGAGCCAGCCGGACCCGTGGAGTTCGGTGGCGTGGAGCGCGTCCATGTCCGCCGCCCGGTCGGCTCGCCGTGCCGTGTAGGTCTCGAGCACGTGTTCGGTCGCCCGCCGTCCCACCGGGAGGAGCACGTGGGCCGCAATCGCCCGCAGCTCGGCGTCGAAGAACCGCTCCATGTCGCCGTACGCCTCCGGCGTGGGCGGTTCGGTCTCGGGAACGCACGCGTGGAGAAACGAGAAGAACGTCGCGGCTGCCCGGGGGCGTTCCGGATCGGCGTCGACGAGCAGTTCGGCCTCGACCAGTGCCGCGAGGAACGTCTCCGACCACGAGGTGCCGGTGAACGGCACACCGGTCTCGATTCCTCCGTGCACGCCAGGGTGATCGCCGACGACGTGGAAGTCGGCGTTCGGGTCGCCGTATCCCGGAACGTAGCGGTCACACGGCGGTCGCATGCCGAACGGGTTCCGTCGCTTGTCGGTGACGTTTCTCACGCAGCCGTGTACGTCTCCGAAGTATAAAAGCGGCTCCGGTCGAGGGCCGCGATCGGGCGACAGGAACGCTACAGCTCGACGCCGGAGGGGATCAGGCTCTCGGTTCGCAGCAGGTTTCCGTCGGCGTCGTACACGAGGAAGGTTCCTTTCTCGTAGTCGACGAGCGAGCTCCCGTCCAGGGCGATTTCCACCCGGTACTTCCCGTCCGCCCCGGAGGATCGACCGTACTCGCGAGCAGCGCGAATGAAGCGGAGCACGTCGTCAGCGTCGGCGTTGAGCTCGAGAACGAAGTCGCCGGTGAGCCTGTTCGTCACGCTCACCACACCCTCCGCCTCCGGATCGTCCTCGTGTGATTCGAGCAACCGGAACGAGACGTCCACCTCCGACGCCTCGAGGAGCTCCCCGTCGACGTCGCTGACCCGTTGCTGGAGGAACTCTTCGGGGCCCTGGAAGTCGATCGAAACGAGCGGCTTGCGTGGTTCCCCGTCGTCCCGGATCCAGTCGACGTTCTGCACGTCCAGTTCGAAGTAGTCACGCCGCATTTCCTGTTTTCGCGTTAGGAACGGGAAGGTATGAACCTGACGCCGGGAGAGGTACGAGAGACCGACAGATCTCGACCGGGAGCTTCACGTCGCCGGGCACACCCACAGCAACTATGACAACAGTCAGGATCATCGGCGCGCCGACCGACTTCGGAGCCAACCGCCGCGGCGTGGACATGGGACCGTCAGCCATCCGCTATGCGGGACTCGGCGAGGAGCTCGAGTCCGCGGGAGTCGACCCCAGCGATGGGGGGGACCTGTTCGTGCCCCGGGCCGAGGAGCGTGACCCCGACGCGGACGCCCCGCCGCGGGGACGAGCGAAATTCCTCCGGGAGACCGCCGGCGTCTCCCGACAGCTGGCAAACGCGGTTGCCAAAGCGCTGAGCGCCGACCGAACGCCGCTGGTGCTCGGGGGCGACCACAGCGTCGGGATCGGCTCGCTGTCCGGGTCATCCCGCGAGGCCGACATCGGCGCGATCTGGTTCGACGCCCACGCGGACCTGAACACCCCGGAGACGTCGCCGTCGGGAAACGTGCACGGGATGCCGCTTGCCGCCGCGCTGGGGATCGGCGAGTTCGCCGACACCGAGTGGGCGAACGCGGCGGGGCTGTCCCCCGACAACCTCGCGCTCGTGGGGCTTCGCAGCGTCGATCCCCCCGAGCGAGAACTCGTCCGTGACCGGGGGTTCGCCGCCTACACCATGTCCGACATCGACGAACTGGGGATCACGGAGGTCGTCGATCGGGCGCTCTCGACGGCCACGGACGGAGTGGACGAAATCCACGTCAGCCTGGACCTCGACTGGCTCGACCCGAACGTCGCTCCGGGCGTTGGGACGCCGGTCCGGGGCGGCGTGACGTACCGCGAGGCCCACTCCGCGATGGAACAGGTGGCCGAGACGGGCGCGCTCCGGTCGATGGAGCTGGTCGAGGTGAACCCGACGCTGGATCAGCACAACGAGACCGCGGAACTCGCGACCGAACTGGCCGCCAGCGCGTTCGGAAAACGGGTGCTGTAGTCGGCCGGTTCCGGACGGGGCCGCCTACTCGCCTTCCTCGTCGCCCGCTGCTTCCTCGTCGCCGTCCTCGGCCGCCAGCGTCTCGGCGGAGACGACCTCCATGCAGGCGACGCAGTCGTCCTCCTCCACCTCCATGACGATCACGCCCATCGTGTTCCGGCCGACGATCGAGAGATCCTCCACCCGAGTGCGCATGATCTGGCCCTTCCGGCTCATCGTCAGAAGGTGATCGCCGGGGCCTACCGCCTCGATCCCGACGACCGGACCGTTTCGTTCGTTCGTCTTGATGTCGATGAGCCCCTTGCCGTTGCGCGACTGGACGCGGTAGGCGTCGACGTCGCTCCGTTTCCCGTAGCCGTTCTCCGTCACGGTGAGCACCCAGCTGTGACGCGACGGGTCCACGGCGGCCACTCCGGCGACGTCGTCGTCGCCCTCCAGCTGGATCCCGCGAACCCCGCGGGCGCTCCGGCCCATCGACCTGACCTCGGTTTCGTCGAACCGGATGGACATCCCGCCGCGGGTGCCGATCACGAGGTCGCCGTCGCCGTCGGTCACCTCCACGTCGACGAGTTGATCGCCGTCCTCGAGCCTGATCGCCCGGATCCCCGTCGAGAGGATGTGTCCGAACTCGTCGGCCGCCGTCCGCTTTATGTACCCGTCCCGGGTCACCATCGTCAGGTACAGCTCCGCGGAGAGTTCCTCCGTGTTCACGACCGCCGTGATCTCCTCGCCGTCGTCCAGGTCCAGCAGGTTCACCGCCGACTTCCCGCGGGCGGTCCTCGACATCTCCGGTATCTGGTACGTCTTCAGCTCGTAGATCTGTCCGGTCGTCGTGAACACCAGCAGGAGGTCGTGGGTGTTGGCGATGAACACCGACGAGACGCGGTCGTCCTCCTTCAGGTCGGTGCCGATGATCCCTTTCCCCCCGCGGTTTTGCGCACGGAACGTCGACAGCGGCATTCGTTTTATGTAGTCGTCCTCCGACATGGTGACGACCATCTCGGATTCGGGGATCAGGTCCTCGTGGGTGACGGTCCCGTCGTCCTCGACGAACGACGTCCGTCGCTCGTCGTCGTACTGGTCTCTGATTTCGCGGAGTTCGTCCTTGATGACGCCCAGCAGCTCGGACTCGTTCGCCAGGATCTCCTGTAGCCGGTCGATTCGGGACTGGACATCCTCGTACTCCCGCTCGATTTCCGCGGCCTCCATCGAGGTGAGCGATCCCAGCTGCATCGCCACGATGTGTTCGACCTGCGGCTCGGAGAACCCGAACTCCTCGCGGAGCGCGGCCTTCGCCTCGTCGCGATCCTCCGCGTTCTGGATCGTCTCGACGACGTCGTCGACGTTCGATAGCGCGGTGAGCCGCCCTTCGAGGATGTGTGCGCGGTCCTGTGCCTCCTCGAGTTCGTGGCGTGAGCGCCGGCGAACGACCTCCCGGCGGTGCGAGAGGTACTCCTCGAGCGTCTCCTTGAGGGACAGCACTCTCGGGGCGCCGTCGACGAGCGCGAGGTTGATCACCCCGAACGTCCGCTCGAGGTGGCTGTCCAGTAGCTGGTTCTTCACGACCTCCGCCATCGCTCCCTGTTTCAGCTCGACGACGATCCGGATCCCGTCCCGATCGGACTCGTCGCGCAGGTCGCGGATCCCCTCGATCGTCCCGTCGTTTACGTCTTCTGCGATCCGTTCGACCAGCCGGGACTTGTTCTGCTGGAACGGCAGTTCCGTGACGACGATCCGACCCTCCTCCTCGTCGACCTCGAACTCCGCCCGGACCCGAAGCTTCCCCCGGCCGGTTTTGTACGCCCGATAGACGCCGTTCCGTCCGACGATGTTGGCCCCAGTCGGGAAGTCAGGACCCGGGACGTGCTCCATCAGGTCCTCAATCGTACAATCGGGGTTGTCGATCAGGTGTATCGTCGCGTCGATTATCTCGCCGAGGTTGTGGGGCGGAACGTTCGTCGACATCCCCACGGCGATCCCCGAGGAGCCGTTGACCAGCAGGTTCGGGAACGCCGACGGGAGCACCTCCGGCTCCTCGAGCCGGTCGTCGTAGTTGGCGGTGAAGTCGACGGTGTCCCTCTCGATGTCCGTGAGCAGCTCCTCGGCGATCGGGGCCATCCGGGCCTCGGTGTACCGCATCGCCGCGGGCGGGTCGCCGTCGACGGAGCCGAAGTTCCCCTGGCCGTCGACCAGCGGATACCGCATCGAGAAGTCCTGGGCCATCCGGGCCAGCGTGTCGTATATCGCCGAGTCGCCGTGCGGGTGGTAGTCACCCATCGTCTCCCCGACCACCGAGGAGGACTTCCGGTGACTCGACCGGCTGGTCACGCCCGCCTCGTGCATCGCATAGAGGATGCGCCGGTGGACGGGTTTGAGCCCGTCGCGGACGTCCGGGAGCGCCCGACCCGCGATCACCGACATCGCGTAGTCGATGTACGACTGCTCCATCTCGTCCTCGATGCGGGCGATCTCGATCCGGTCCGCCTCGGCAGTCGGCTCCTCGGGCAAGTCCGAACTCATCGGCTCACCCCGTCGTCGGTCCTCGTTCGGCCGTTCGATACCCGTCGCGTTCTCGTGCCAGTCGTCGATCGTGTGTACATCGATTTCACGTCCGGGTTCAGATGTCGACCCACTCGGCGTCGGTCGCGTGCTCCTTGATGAACTCCTTTCGCGGCTCGACCGCGTCCCCCATCAGCACCGAGAACATCCGGTCTGCGGCCGCCGCGTCCTCGATGGTGATCTGCTTGAGCACCCTGTTGTCCGGGTTCATCGTGGTTTCCCACAGCTGATCGGGATTCATCTCGCCCAGTCCCTTGAACCGCTGGACCTGGTCGGGGTCGCCGTCGCACTCCTCTTCGATCACGCGCTCGCGCTCCGCCTCCGTCATCACGTCGTAGGTCTCCCCGCGGTGACGGATCCGGTACAGCGGCGGCTTGGCCGCGTAGACGTAGCCGGCGTCCAGAAGCGGCTTCATGTGGCGGTAGATCAGGGTGAGAAGCAGAGTTCTGATATGGGCTCCATCAACATCGGCGTCGGTCATGACAATTATCTTATTATATCTTACTTCAGATATGTCAAACTCTTCGCCTATCCCGGCCCCGATGGCAGTGATGAGCGCCCGGATCTCGTTGTTCTCGAGGATCCGGTCGAGCCGGTGTTTCTCGACGTTCAGGATCTTCCCCTTGATGGGGAGAATCGCCTGATTTCGCCGGTCTCGACCCTGTTTTGCGCTCCCCCCAGCGCTGTCAGCTCCGCCTCGCTGGGATCGCGCGTCTGGCAGTCGGCGAGCTTGCCCGGGAGCGCGGTCGACTCCAGCGCCGACTTCCGGCGGGTGAGCTGTTCTGCCTTCTTGGCGGCCTGACGCGCCCGGGCGGCCTCGGCGGCCTTCGAGACGACCGCACGGGCGACCTCCGGGTTCTCCTCGAAGAAGGTCCCGAGGTGTTCGTGCATCGCCGACTCGACGATGCCGCGGACCTCGCTGTTGCCGAGTTTGGTCTTGGTCTGCCCCTCGAACTGGGGGTCCGGATGTTTCACGGAGATGACCGCAGTGAGCCCCTCCCGGACGTCCTCTCCCTTGAGGTTGCCGTCGACGTCCTCGATGAGGTCGTGCTCGTTCGCGTAGTCGTTGACGACCCGCGTGAGCGCCGTCTTGAAGCCGGTGAGGTGGGTTCCACCTTCGCGGGTGTTGATGTTGTTGGCGAACGCGTGCAGCGATCCCTGCAGCTCCTCGGTGGCCTGCATCGCGACCTCGACCTGGACCCCTCGCTCCTCCTCGGTGAAGTAGATCACCCGATCGTGCAGGGGTGACCGCGTCTCGTTGAGGTACCCGACGAACTCCCTGATCCCACCCTCGTACTGGAACAGCTCGGACTCGCCGGTGCGTTCGTCGGACAGCGTGATTTCGACGCCGGAGTTGAGGAACGCCAGCTCCCTGAGCCGCGAGGAGAGCGTGTCGAAGGAGAAGTCAGTCGTCTCGAAGATGTCGCCGTCGGGCCAAAAGCGGATGTACGTTCCGGTCGACTCGTCCCCCTCCATGGGTCGGACGCGCTCGAAGGCTGACTCGACGGGCTGACCGTGGTCGAACTGGTGGCGCCACACGTAGCCGTCGCGCTTCACCTCGACCTCGAGCCGTTCCGAGAGCGCGTTGACGACGGAGACGCCGACGCCGTGGAGCCCCCCCGACACCTGGTAGGACTTGCTGTCGAACTTGCCGCCCGCGTGGAGCACGGTCATGATGACCTCCAGCGCCGGCCTGTCGTACTCCTCGTGGGTGTCGACCGGGATCCCCCGGCCGTCGTCGCGGACGCTCACGGAGTCGTCCTCGTGGAGGGTGACCTCGATGGCGTCGCAGTAGCCCGCGAGCGCCTCGTCGATCGCGTTGTCGACGACCTCGTAGACGAGATGGTGGAGCCCGCGGCCGTCCGTGGACCCGACGTACATCGCCGGGCGCTTTCGGACGGCCTGCAGCCCCTCGAGGACCTGGATCTGTCCGGCCCCGTATTCAGTATCCTCTGACATAGAACTAACTGTGTACGGGTTAACGCGGCCTGTGACTTAAAGGCCTCGCACGCGCGCGAGAGGGGCAGTAATGTGGAAAATATGAGAATAAGGGAGATGCCGATCGAGTGACCCGCGAATCGCTACAACATCCGGTATCAGGCGGCGGCCGCCTCGTCGGCCCCGTCCGCCTCGAGCGTACCGTTCGCCTCGAGCGCCTCGATCAGGAGTTCGGCGACGTCGACGATCTCGATGTCGTCCTCGAAGCCGCCCGTCTTTCGGCCGTCCTCGTACATCGTGGTGCACATCGGACACGCGACCACGAACTTCTCGACCGCGTCGCCCGCGTCGGTGTCCTCGAGCGCCTCGCGGAGCCGCTCCTCGCTGGGCTTGGTCTCCTCGTCGATGTCGAGCCAGAGGCCGCCGCCCCCGCCGCCACAGCAGTAGGAGTCGTTCCGGTTGCGGGGCATCTCGTGGAGGTCGGCGCCCGTCGCGCGGACGAGCTCCCGCGGCGCCTCGTACTCGTCGTTCATGCGGCCGAGGTGGCACGGGTCGTGGTAGGTGACTGTGTAGTCGAGTTCGGTCCCCGAGAGGTCGAGCCGGCCCTCCGAGACCAGCTCCTCGACCACCTGCGTCCAGTGGAGCACGTCGACGGCGCCGTCGGCGTTCCACTGCTCGTCGTACTCGAAGGGCATCACCGGGTCGTCGGCGAAGGACGCGAAGTCGACTTCCGGGTACTCGTTTTTCATCGTGTTGTACGAGTGGGGATCGGTGCAAACGATCTTCTCGAAGTCGCACTCCTCGAACGTCTCGACGTGGTGGCCCGCGAGCTCCAGGTAGAGGAACTCCTCGCCGACCCGGCGGATGTCGTTGCCGTCGAACTTCTCGTCGTCGAAGAGGATGCCGAACTCGACGTCGGCGGCCTCGAACAGCCGGGCCAGCGCCCGGGCGACCTTCTTGTTCCGGTCGTCGAAGCTCGGGTAGTCGCCGACGTACCACAGGTACTCGACGGACTCCTCGCGGGCGTCAGCGAGGTCGAACTCCAGTTCGTCCGCCCAGTCGGCGCGGGCGTCCTGGGGGTTGCCGAACGTGTTGCCCCGCTGCATGACGTTGCCGAACACGTCCTGCATGCTCGGATCGACCATCCCCTCGTCGGTGATCTGGCGGTTCATCCGGGTGAACGACGAGAGGTGTTCGATCTCGACGGGACACGCGTCCATGCAGGCCATGCAGGCCATGCACGACTCCATCGTCTCCGGCTGGATGACGCCCCCGTCCGCGACGATCGGGACCTCCTCGCCGTCGGCGTCGAGCGACTCCCGGTACGCCTTCAGGTCGAGGATGACGTCGCGGGGGTCGAGCGGCCGCCCCGAGGCGTTCGCGGGACACACGGACGAACACCGGCCGCACTTCGTGCAGGCGTCCTGGTCGAGCAGTTCCTTCCAGGTGAAGTCGTCGATGGACTCGGCGTTGGTCTCCTCGAGGTCGGCCGGCACGTTCGGCAGGCGGACGCCCGCCTTCCCGTCTTTGGTGACGACGTTCGCGAACGACGACAGCATGTGGAACGGCTTGGCGTACGGGATCCACGCCACGAACGCCAGCGCGACCAGCGCGTGGGACCACCAGACCCACCAGTAGGCCCCAGCCGCCATCTCGGGGGTCACCCCGGCGGCGGCGAACGCCTGTGCCATCCCGTAGCCGACGAAGCTCACCGTTTCCCCCGCGCGCTGGGCCTGACCGAGGATCGAGAGCCCCTGCGCGAGGAAGCCCCCCACGCCGAGGACGAACAGCGCCCACACGAACAGGTCGTCCTCCAGGCTGGTGTGTTTGCCCCACAGCCGGCCGTTGCGGTCGGTGTACCGCCGCCAGATGGCCATCGTCACGCCCGCGACGAACAGCAACCCGAACAGGTCGACCACGAACTGATAGGAGAGGTAGAAGTCGCCGACCCAGAACGACTCGCCCGTGAGGATCGCGTAGAAGTCCATGTCGACGAAGACGATGATCGTCGCGATCAGCAACACCAGGAACCCCCACAGCACGAACGTGTGCATCACACCCGCGTAGAGGTCCCGGTCGAACTGTTTCTCGTTCGAGGCGACGATCTTCGCCGCCTCGAGCACGCGTTCCTGGAGGTCGTCCAGTCGCGGAATCGAGTCGTCCGTTCCACGAGCGTAACGCGCGAACCGTTCGTACACGCCGTACAGGAGCACCAGGATGGCGAACACCGAGAGGAAGTAAAACACCGCCTTGCCCGTCGGACTGATGGTCCAGAACGTCTCCCGGGTCGCCGCCTGTAGAACCGTCATACGTTCTCACGTGGCCACGCGGAGGTTAAATCTTGCCAAGGTTTGATTCACACATTTAAATATGTCCTCTACTTTCATACGATAAGGTCTCGTATCTTTTCGAAAGCGACCCACCCGACGACGAGAAGCGACGCCAGCGTGAACAGGTAGTCCGCGAGCGAAAACGACAGCGGCGGCAGCGTCGGATTCCAAGAGAAACAGCGTGCGCGAAGCGCGAGCGCCAGCCTGTCGGCCCTGGAGAGGGCCCGTTCGAGGCCGCCCACGGCGAGCAGTCGGATCCGGAACTGGAGCGACCGCTCGTCGCCGAGGCGCGCTCGCATCGCGGTCCGCATCGACAGCAGCTCCTCCCGCAGCAGCGGCAGCGACCTTGCGGCGATTCCGACGCCGACGCCGAGGAGCTGTCCCGGCCGTCCCGGGACGGTCCGCTGGATCGCAGCCCTGGACTCCCGGATCCGCGTCGATCGGACGTACGCCGCGCTCACCAGAAGCACGAGTAACACACGGTAGGAAGCCAGGGCGGTGGCGGCGGCCTGGCTGGCGTCGAACCACGGCGGTCCGGCCGCGAGACCGGCGACGACCGGCGCCGAGATCAGGAACGGGAGCGCGAACCGGAAGCCGTACAGCGCGGCCACCGGACTGGTTCCGGCGCCAGCGAGCGCTCCAAGCGCCACCAGCGTCAGCACCGTCAGCCCGCGGGGCGTGGTGTGAGCGTACGCGGCAGCGACGAACGCGAACTGCACGGCCAGCTTCGCACGGGGATCGAGCCGGTGTGCGACCGAATCACCGGGACGATATCGAAGCACGGTCACTCACGTCCGGGCAGGGAGACGCCGACGTCGGTCAGCCTGTCCGCGACCGCCGACATCGACCCCGGCCGGACGTCCGTCTCGAGCGCAACCGCGCCGTCAGCGAGCGCGACGAGCCGGTCCGCCGGGTCGATCAGCCCCCGGAGATCGTGGGTCACCACGACGATTCCGGTCCCCTCTCCGGACAGCGCCCGCAGCCGATCGAGGACCGCAGCGCGTGCGGAGCCGTCCAGACCTGCGAACGGCTCGTCGAGCACGAGGTGGGCCGGCTCCATCGCCAGCGCCCCCGCGATCGCGACCCGGGCGCGCTCGCCGCCCGACAGCGCGTCGATCCGATCCCGTTCCCTCCCCGCCATTCGGACGGTCGACAGCGCCGCAGCCACGCGATTTTGGATCTCCGAACGCGGAAGGCCGAGGTTCTCGGGGCCGAACGCGACGTCGTCGCCGACGGTGGCCGCGACGAAGCAGTCCCGGGGGTTCTGAAACACCATTCCCACGCGAGTCCGCGCCGCGACGGGATTCGATTCGACGTCCAGATCGTCGACCCGCACCGTCCCCTCGTCGGGCGACACCAAACCGTCGAACGTCCTGACGAGCGTCGTCTTCCCGGAGCCGTTCGCCCCCACGAGCAGCAGGAACTCCCCGTCGGGTATCCGCAGCGAGACGTCGTCGACGGCGACGACGTCCCCGTAGCGCACGGTCACGTTTCTGGCGTCGATCATCGGTGTGTGTCGGTTGTCGTCGAAGCGTGTCGAAAGCGAATCAGGCGGCTGCGAGCCGGTCCGAGTGGACGATCCCGACGGCGGCGGCGATCTTGACCGCCTCGAACGGCACGAACGCGGCCGCCCCGAGCAGGAACGCCTCCCCGAGCGTCAGCCCGAGGACCGCGGCCATCACGACGGTCCCGCTCCCGTAGACGACAACCGTCCCGGCGACCATCGCGATCACCAGCGTCGTCGGGGGCACCTCGGCGGGCTCGCGGAGGTCAGTCCCCCGGTGGACGACGGCTCCCACGGTCGCGGCGGCGACGGGGTACGACCACAGGTAGCCCGCCGTCTCGCCGACCAGCACGCCGACGCCCGCGGTGCCGCCCGCGAACACCGGCGCGCCGAGCGCCCCGACGAGGAGGTACACGAGCAGGGAGAACCCGCCCCACGCCGGGCCGAGCAGGATCCCCGCCAGGAACACCCCGAGCACCTGCAGCGTCACCGGCGCCGGGGAGAACGGCGTGGGGAAGGAGACGTACGCGAACGCCCCGACGAGCGCGGCGAACAGCCCCGCACGGGCGAGGTCGGTGACGGTTTCCGCCTCGACGAGCTCGACCGATTCGGCGCCGGTTGCCATAGCAGTCGGTTCGGCCAGTCGGCCTTGAACGCTGTGGTCGGGTCGACGACGAGCGCCCAGATCGAACAGCAGGTTTTTGACTCGGGGGAACCTCGGTCCGGATTCATGGACGAGAAGACGGAAGAGCTCCGAGAACTCTTCATCGACGCAACCGGTTCCGAGTCGGTGACGGAACGGCAAACGGAGTCGCCCGGATCGCTGACGGACGGGGACGAGGACGCCGTCCTCTCGAGGGTGTCGGAGCTGGTCGCGACGATGCGCGAGCGGTACGAGTTCGACTCGTCGCTGTCCGACGAGGAGCTCGTGGACGTCGTCCGGTGTCACTTCGAGGGCGTGTCGGACGCGGCGCTGGCCGAGCACCTCGGCGTCGAGGAACGGGAGGTGTTCCGGACCCGGATGGACCTCCACCTCGTGAGGGAGAGGGACCGGGACGCCCCGTTCGACCTGGACGCGCTCAAGCAGCTCCACGTCGACGGCGTCCCGACGGCGGTTCGCGCGGAGGAACTCGACGCCACCGCCGCGACCGTGAGGCGATACTCGGCGGTCGTGGAGGCGGACCTGGAGTCGACGCGAGCCAACGACCGGTTCCGCGACGAGTTCCGCGAACTCCTCACGGACGCGGACATCGAGGGACCCCTCGCGCAGGAGGCCCGCGAGGACGGGCTGAAGGAAGCGACCGAAGACATCGAAACCGACGTCTCCTTCTGACGGCCCTTTTAAGATCGAGAATCCGCAGTAGCCGGGTACTTATGAGTGCCCGTCGCCCGGGACGCCGCGGCGCGGCGCGTCGAGTTCCACGTCGAGGTCCGCGAGCACCTCCGCTGCCTCCTCGCGCTTCTCCTGGTGCCGTGCCAGAAACTCCCGCATGAGCTCCGCGGCCTGTTCCTTGCAGTCCCCGCACAGGCGGTCGCCGCCGACGCACTCCTCGTACACCTCGGTCGCGAACTCGTCGTCGTCGCCGGCGAGCAGG
>JAZKTH010000047.1:0-15104 GCA_036625675.1 Haloferacaceae archaeon | reverse complement strand
GACCTCCGAGAAGACTATCAACAGCGCTACCAGAGCGAGCGGTCTGAGAATATCCTCGAACTGGTGATGCGGCTCTTCGAAGATCCGTACTTGGACGTGAACACAGCAGCCGACTGGTTGGATGTCGAATACAGTACAGCTAACCGACTGATCGGACAGCTCAAAAACGACGGAATACTCGAAGAACTCACCGGGAAAAAACGGAATCGGTTCTACCGGGCGAGTGAAGTCTTCCAGATCATCGATAAGCCGATCGACCAACTCTGAACGACCGAGCAGAGAGGGCTTGACGCATATACATTGAGATGATCGGTCTCAACTACTGCCGGATTCAATTCTATATCGCACTATGTAGTTTATCGAACGGTGGTCGCGGAGGACTCGACTCCGGCTAACGAGTGGGTAATCGCCTGTCGCCACTGATTTACTCCAGGAGAGTGGCCAATTCCTATGAACGTTCGAGATCTGTTCGACACCGAGTTCCCGGTCGTCGGGATGGTGCATCTCCAGCCGCTGCCCGGTTCCCCGGGGGCCACGAGAATCGAGTCTGTCCGCCAGCAAGCGATCGCAGACGGGCGGGCTCTCGAGGGTGGTGGCGTCGACGCGATCCTCGTGGAGAACTTCGGTGACGCGCCGTTTTATCCGAACGAGGTTCCGAAACACACGGTCGCGTCCATGACCCGGATCGCAACCGAACTCCGGAACGAGGTCTCAGTGCCCGTCGGGATCAACGTCCTCAGAAACGACGTAGAAGCGGCTCTCGCCGTCGCCGCCGCCGTCGGCGGTGAATTCGTCCGTGCGAACGTCCACGCCGGCGTCCGCGCGACCGACCAGGGGATCGTCGAGGGTCGAGCCCACGAGACGATCCGACGCAGACGACAGCTGGACGCCGACGTCGCCGTCTTCGCGGACGTGGACGTCAAACACTCGACCCCCGTGTCTCCGGAATACGACCCACTGATGGCGCTGGAAGACGTCGTCGTCAGGGGGTTGGCAGACGCCGTCGTCGCGTCCGGGACCGCGACGGGACAGCCGACTTCTCCTTCCCTCGTTCGAAAACTCTCCCGCGCCGCGAGGGAAACGAAACGAAACCCGCCCGTCTTCGTCGGAAGCGGCGTTACCCCCGACACTGTCGAGGACTACGTCGACGTCGCCGACGGCGCCATCGTGGGGTCGGCGTTCAAACCGGACGGCGATCCGGGGGCACCCGTCGACGGCTCCCGGGTGCAACAGCTCGTCGACAGCGTTCGGACTGCGACTGGGGAATCACGACACGCTCGCGACGAATCGTGACCTTTGTGCAATAACAGAAGCGGCATGCAGCCGGTAGAAAATAATATCCCGATATCTAGGACTCTGATCTTGCTTTCAAGTACTACAATTCCGGATATACCACCGAATCGCCCGGATTAATTGGGTACAGTATTCCAGATAAGACTACTTATCCCGACGTGTGGGGATAGATTGAAGGGGGATCCCCGAAATCGAAATCACATGGGCAGCGAGGACGATCGCGTCGCGGTCAAGACGTACGTGCCGGTGTATCAAAAAGATTTGTGGCGGGAACACGCGAATCAGCTCGGTATGAGTCAAAGCGAGTTCGTCCGGACGATGGTCCAGGCGGGGCGGCGCGGATTCGATCTCGCGGAAACGACCGGGGACGACCGTTCCGACGGTTCGGACCCCGGGGGTGACGTCCTCGAAAGCAGGATCCACGCCCTTCTCGAATCTGAAGGCCCGATGGGATGGGACCAGCTCCGCGAGGAACTGGCCGTCGACCTCGAGGAACGGATGGACGAGGCGCTTTCGGCCCTACAGGACAGAAACGAGGTGAAATACAGCGGGCGAGACGGAGGATACACGCTGACCGGGGGGCACGCACGGAACGATGAGCGTTGACTCGACGGATGCCGACCCGGCGGACCCGATAGCGTACTTCCTGGAAGACCTGACGTACCACGGCAAGACGGAGCGGACCCGGGACGCCTACGAACGCGTACTCCGAGAGTTCGAGAGATTCCTCGCCGATCCGGATCGAAATCCACGGGGGCGGAGTGTCGATCCGGCGGAAGCGACGTACCGCGACTGCATGGCGTACGTCCACACGCTTCGTGGATCGGTGGGTGAGAGCACGGTAGCGACGTACGCGGCGTACCTCCACCGCTTTTACGCGTACATGACCCAGGTCGGCACCTTCGACGCCAATCCGATGGCGCTGGTGGTCGAGGAGATGGACGAAACCGTCGAGAAAGACCCTCAGCGTCGCGAGATCTCGGTTTCGGGGATGCGGGATTTCGTCGCCGACGTCGAACATCCGTTACACCGGGCAGTCGTCGTCACGCTGTTGAAAACCGGCATGCGGGTCGGGGAACTGTGCAACCTCGATCTCCGCGACCTGTCCCTGCCGGACTCGCCGATCGTCGAGGAGTTCGACGTTTCCCCACGGGCACAGCTTTCCGGCCATCCGAACTCGATCTACGTGCCGTCGGAGCCGACCGTCGGCCAGCAGTACAACGGCGAGGTGCGAACCGCCTCGAACAAGCGCCAGCGGGAGACCGTCGTCCCCGTCGATCAGGAACTCCGGTGGGTGTTGCGCCGGTGGCTCGCGATCCGTCCCGATGCCCGTTCGAAGGCGGAACCACTCTTCGTCACCACTAGCGAGGACTGGGGCAGCCGGCTCGATCCCTCCGCAGTCCGGCACATCGTCGAACGACACGCCCGCGAACGCGGGTGGTACCGCACCGGCGGCGGTTCCGCCGAGAACGTCACGCCCCACTACTTCCGGCACTTCTTCACCACCCACCTCCGGGACCGGACCGGCGACCGCGGGATCGTGAAGTACCTCCGGGGCGACGTCGCGAGCGACATCATCGACACCTACACCCACAACTGGGGCGACCAGGTTCGCGACACCTACGAGACGCACATCTACTCGCTGCTCGACGGCCGCCGACAAGTATAAATCATATACTGCTATATCAAATCCGCCGAAGCAACCTATCTGCGGGTCCGGGTGAGGAGGCGAGATCGAACGGGTGCGGATGCGATCGCTCCAATCGAACGCCCGCGCGTTTCGAAAAGTGGGGGGTTTGGTTTTTCAGACTGCGTCGGCGTCGACATCGTAGCCGAGAACTCTCGAATCGTTTCGGAGACGTGTACGGCGCCTTCCCCTTTGTATAAACCGCATTCCAATCTATGATTCGAGCGAGACGGCCGAGTCGGCTTCCGAGCCGGATTCGACGGCCCTCCTCGAGTTGATCTTCCCGACGAGGACCGCACCCACGTAGAGTCCGACGGCGACGAGAACGATCGTCCCGCCGGCGGTCGTTTCGTACTGATAGGAGAGCGTGACGCCGACCAGGACCGCGAGCTGAGCGAGAACTACGGAGGCGAGCAGCGCTTCCCGGAACCCCCGAGCGAGCTGTGCGGCGCCGGCGACGGGGACCACGAGCATCGCCGCGACCAGGATGACGCCCATGATCTGCATGGCCCCGACGACCACCATCGCCGTAAGCATCGCAACGAGCCGGTTGTACCAGGGGACGTTCAGACCCGCGACGCGGGCGGCCGTCTCGTCGAACGTCACGTACAGCAACTGCTTGTAGGTGAGACCCACTACGAGGACGACAATCGCGAACAGCCCACACAGCAGGACCGCGTTCTCCCTGGAGACGGTCGAGAGATTGCCGAAGAGGTACTGGTTCACTCCGACGGCCAGCCCCCCGGCGTTCACGCTTATCAGGACCGCGCCGAGTGCGAACCCGGTCGAGAGGACGATCGCCATCGACACGTCGTTGTACGCGTCGGTTACTTCCGAGATGAGTTCGATCGCGAGCGCGGCGATCATCGCCACCACCACCGCGGTGAGGTACGGCGAGACCCCGGTTCCGAAGACGCTGTTGACGAACAGCCCGACCGCCACGCCCGCGAAGGCGGTGTGTGCCAGCGCGTCACCGATCAGCGCGAGCTGGCGGTGAACGAGGAACGTCCCGATCAGCGGGGCCATCACGCCGATCAGGACCGCCACTAGGAACGCCCGGTGCATGAACGCGTAATCCAGCATCTCGATCCCGAAACGGTCGCCGGCGAACCACAGGAGGTCGCTCCAGCGATCCAGCAGGTATCTGGCTGGCCCGGACACGAGCGTGCCCCCGGCGATCCGGAGCCCCGTGAGAATCACGGCGGAGTCACCTCACCACGGAGCGCGTCCGTCCCGTAGGCTCTTGCCAGCGCGTCCGTCTCCTCGAACTCGTCCGGCGAACCGTCGAAGTACACCTCGCGGTTGAGACAGATCACCCGATCCGCGTGTTCCAGCACTGCCCCGATGTCGTGCTCGACCAGGACGATCGTCATCCCTCCCCCGTTGAGCACGTCCAGAAGCTGGAAGAACGCCCCGACCGATTCGGCGTCGACTCCGACGGTGGGTTCGTCGAGTACCAGCAGTTCTGCCTCGGCGGCGAGCGCACGCGCGATGTAGGCTCGCTGGCGCTGACCCCCGGAGAGGCGGGAGATCCGCCTGTCGGAAAGGTGGTGGATGTCGACGGTCTCCAGCGCTTCCCGGGTTTTCTCCCGGTCCGCCGAACCCCGCGTGCGGAAACCGCCCCATGAGGACGACTTCCTCGACGGTCACGGGCATCTCCGTCGCGTTCTCGGTGACGTCCTGAGCGACGTACCCCACGCGCTCCCGCTCTTCGAAGGCCCGTGCCGGGTGTCCGAGGAGGCGAGCAGTCCCAGAATCCGGCGGGTATAGACCGAGCATCAGTCGCAACAGCGTACTCTTTCCCGACCCGTTCGGGCCGATGATCCCGACGTACTCTCCGGATTCGATCGCGAACGACACGTCCTCGACGACCGGGCTGGCGGTGTACCCGAACGTGACCTCGTCGAGATCGACGAACGGTTCCGCCGTCATTCGAAGTTCCGCCACTCTTCGCCCAGGCTCGTCTCCTCGGGGGCGGCGGTTCCGAGGACGATCTCGAACGTCGGCACGTTGATGTTCCGGGCGATCTCGAGGTACCCCCACCCCCGATCGACCCACTCCCGTCTGGTTCCCGCGTAGGGGGTGACCGGATAGTACGCCTCGACTGCGGTCCCCTCGAGGAGCTGTTTCGCAGGCCGCCTGGGTTCGAAGATCGCGGCCCCGATGTACCTGATGTCGTTGTCCGCGATCGTCTCCTGAGCGCGCCGCATGTCGGCCGGCCGGACGTCGTCGGTGGCCGCGAGGTTCGTCACCAGGGGTTGGATCTTCGCCCCGTAGCGATCACCGACGTATTCGAACGCGTTGTGGGCCGCCAGGAAGACGACCTCCCGCTTTGCGTCGTCGAATACGCGCTGCCACCGCCCGTCGAGCGCCTCGAGCTCCTCGTTCAGCGTTTCCGCGTTCTCGACGAAGTCCGCCTCGTGGCCGGGAAACGTCTCCGCGAGGCCAATCACCAGGTTCTCGACGGCGCTTTTTGCCCGGATCGGATCCAGCCAGAAGTGGGGGTCCTTCCCGTCCCCGACCTCTTCGTCCTCCTCGAGTGTGTCGGCGAGAGCCAGCAAGTCGATTCCCTCGCGGGCGTCGATGAGGTGGGTGCCCGCGTCGTCGTCGCGAACCGTCTGGATCGCCCGGTCCGCCCACGGCTGGAACCCCTCACCGACGTGGACGAACGCGTCGGCGTCGATGATGTCGCGAGTGATCGACGGGTCCGGCTCCCACCCGTGACCGTGAAGCCCGACCGGCACGAGGTTGTGGACTCGGACCGGGGTCCCGGCCGCGATCCGTCGCGTGAAGTCGTAAAACGTGAAAAAAGACGCGACGACGACTGGAGCGTCGTCCCGGTCAGTATCGCCCCGTTCGTCCGACTGGCTGGCTCCGCCGACGCAGCCGGCGGTCGCGAGCGCGACGGAGCTTGCGGCTCCGGTCAGGAAGCGCCGGCGGGACGCCGTGTCCCCGGGCGGGGTCGGTTTGAGGTTCATTGCCGTTCTTTAGATAAGTCTAAACTAAAAGTTTTGGTATACAAATATTCGGCAACTCCAGTTCCGAGGCAGTGATTCGGCCGCCCGGCGACATTGCTCACTCGACCGGAACGATCCGGTGGACGCCGCCCGGGGTCAGGGCGTAGAGCTCCCCCTCCCGGTCCCGGCTCAGACCGAGAAGTCGGCCGAGGGCGTCACGGCTTTCGCCCTCGATTTCCAGAACGGTCGTGGGCCACAGACCCTCGTCGGCGGGTTCCGCGACGAAGAGGCGTCCGTCGGCGTTCAGGTCGCCGAAGACGTAGTGTCCCGACAGTCCCGAAACGGCGTCCCCCCGGTAGACGTGCCCCCCGACGACCGCGACGCCGGACACGTCGGCGTCGCCGTGTGGATACTCGATGACCGGGTCCCGCAACGGCTCCCCGTCGGGTGTGGTCCCCGGACAGCTCTCGGCCCCGTAGCAGTGCGTCCCTTCCTTGACGTTCCACCCGTAATTGCCGCCCATCTCGACGAGGTTCACCTCCTCGAAGCGGTTCTGTCCCACGTCCGCGACGTAGAGGTCCCCCCCGTCGAAGGAGCGCCCCCACGGGTTGCGCAGCCCCCACGCGTACTGTTCGTCGAGTCCCTCCCGTCCGACCAGCGGGTTGTCGTCCGGAACGCCGTACGGTAGCCCATCCGAACGGTCGTCGACGTCGATTCGGAGTATGCTCCCCAGGAGGTTCTCGGTCACGTCCTGCCCGTTCCCGCCGTCGTTCGGCCCGTACCAGTCCTCGACGTGGCCCGTGCCGGCGTCGCCGCCGGCCCCGCCGTCGCCGACGCCGACGTACAGGTACCCGTCGGGACCGAACGCGACGGGCCCGGAGTTGTGGTTGCCCTGGGGCTGGGGGATCTCCAGCAGAGTTCGCTCGGAGGCGGCGTCGATCGTCCCGTCCTCCCGGGTGGAAAACTCCGCCAGGACGAACGTGTGACTGTACCCGGACGGCGTCCCGGCTCGGGGGCGGGAGCTGTAGCGAGCGTAGAGGCGGCCGTTCGAGGCGAACTCGGGATGGAGTGACAGCCCCAGCAGCCCGCGCTCGCTCCCGGTCATCACCGAGTCAGTCAGGTCGAGCGCGGCCTCCGTCGATCCCCCCGGGCGGAGGTACACTCGCCCGGGTCGGTCCGCGATGTAGCTTCCCCCGTCCGGCGTGGTCCGGAACGCGACCGGAGTCTCCGGCACGTCAGTGACGGTCTCGAGTCCGACCTGTAGATTTCCGACGTCGGTCGGCGTTGTCCCGGTAGTTTCCACCGTGACATCGGAAGAAGTCGGCGCCTCCGTCGATTCCGGGTCGGTTCGCGTCCCTGCCCGGTCCGGCTGGGTACACCCCGCCGAACCGAGGACAAGCGGGACCCCCGCCGCGAGCACGCCCCTTCTCGTTCGCATGGCCCCGTCTGGGGACTCGCGGGGCAAAAGTTCTCGCTCGAGTGGGCCGAACGCGACGAGATCACCGAGAGAACGCCCCACCGTCGAGAGGCCGTGACAGTGCATCAGTCCCGTGCAACCGGACCCCATCCCGAAAGCGTCACCTCACCGGGCAAGACTACTTAGGCACGGTCGACGACTGTGAAGACATGTACGATAGACTACTGGTACCCGTCGACGGAACCTCCGGGGCGACCAGGGCCGTAGAATACGGGCTGTCGCTGGCGAGGGCGACCGGGGCTGCCGTCGACCTCCTGTTCGTGGTCGACGACCGGCTCGACGACCTGGTCGAGACCGACGAGGGCAAGGCCCTGCTGGAACGGTCCGAGAAGGCCGGACGACGGGCGACCGCCGAGATCGCCGAACGGGAACCCGACCTGGAGGTCGAGCGGACGGTCCGGCACGGGAGGCCATTCGAGGAGATTCTCGCACACGCCGAGGATCGGGACGTCGATCTGTGCGTGCTGGGCGGGGGCCGGGAGACGGAACGCGATCTCGGAAGTACGGCGGAACGGGTGGTGACGCTCTCGGGGTTTCCGGTGATCACGGTGCCCGACAGCGAGGAGGTGGAATCGGCGTCGCTGGAGACGCTGGAGGACGTCCTGGTGGCGACCGACGGGAGCGCCCCGGCCGAGCGCGCCGCGACGGAGGCGCTCGGGTTCGCGGAGCGCTTCGGGGCCACCCTCCACGCGGTGTACGTCGTCGACACGACGGTCTACGACCTGGAGGACGCGCCGCGGAGCATCGTCGGCCTGCTCCGGCAAGGGGGCGAGAACGTCGTCGGGGAGATCACGGCCGAGGCGAAGTCCGTGAACGTGCCGGTCTCCGGACAGGTCCTGCGGGGCCGTCCCGCCGACGAGATCCGCGAGTACGCCGAGGGCGTCGACGCCGGCCTGATCGCTCTCGGAACGCGAGGGCGCGGGGGGCTGCCCGAACGCCTGCTCGGGAGCACGACCCGACGAACCGTCCGGGACGCCGACCGTCCCGTGTTGTCGGTGGCGTAGCGGTCGAAGCTGCTGCGACCCGGGGCGCGTCGGTGGACGCGGCGTGACCGGTCGCGTCACCCGCCGGCCGACGTCGGCGAGTCCGGGAGAACGATCCGTCGGCCGTCCCGCTCGAGGATCTCCGCCCGGACGCCGTACACGCGCTCGACCGACTCCCTGGTCAACACCTCCGGGCTTCCGACGGCGTGGATCTCGCCGTCCCGCAACATCGCGATCCGGTCGGCGTACCGGGCCGCGAGGTTGAGGTCGTGGACGGCCATCACGACGGCCCGTCCCCGGTCCCGTTCCTCATCGAGGACGTCGAGAACCTCCAGCCGGTGGCGCACGTCCAGGTCGCTCGTGGGCTCGTCGAGGACGAGGACGCTCGGCTGCTGGGCCAGCGCCCTGGCGATCGTCACCTTCTGTCGCTGGCCGCCGCTGAGGCCGTCGAAGGGTCGATCGGACAGCTCGGACAGGTCGAGCCGGTCCAGCAGCTCGGCCACGAGTTCCAGGTCCTCCTCGCCGGGGCGCCAGCTGGCGTGGGGCCGGCGGCCCAGGAGGACCGTCCCGAAGACGTCGGCCGGATATTTTCCCTCCTCTCGCTGGGGGACGTAGCCGACGCGTCGGGCGATCTCCGGGCGGGTCAACTCCTCGACCGGATCCCCGCCCAGAAGGACCCGGCCACGGTCGGGGGTGTGAATGCCGTTGAGACAGCCGAGCAGCGTGCTCTTCCCGGAGCCGTTGGGACCCACCAGCGCGAGGAGTTCCCCTCGATCGACGGTGAGGTCGATCCCCGTGAGGACGGGGACAGCGTCGTAGCCGAAGGCGACGTCCTCGACTTCAATCGCGTGTTCGGCGTCGGTCACCAGAACTCCCTCCCTATGATCACGAGATACAGAAACAGCGGTGCCCCGAGGAACGCGGTGAGGATCCCGACGGGCAGCACCACCGGGTCGAACGCCGTCCGGGCGACGGTGTCGGAGACCAGCAACAGCAGCCCGCCGACGACGCAGGACAGCGGGATAACGAACCGATCGTCGACCCCCACGACCTTCCTGACGATGTGGGGCACGACGAGCCCGACGAAGCTGATGATCCCGACGAACGCCGTCGCGGTCGCCGTGACCAGCGACGCCGCGATCATGCCCCCGATCCGGAGCCGCGCGACCTCGACGCCGAGCCCGGTCGCGGTCTCGTCGCCCGCCGACAAAACGGTGTAATCCCAGCTGTTGTGGACGAAATACCCCGTCGAGACCGCTGCCACGGCCGCCATCGCCGTCAGCTCCGCGTACCCGGTTCGACTCACGTCGCCGAACGTCCAGAAGACGATGGCCGCGACGTCCGACGGGTCCGCCAGGTACTGCAACGCCGAGGTTCCGGCGGCGAAGAGGGACCCGAGCGCGATCCCGGTGAGGATCATCGTCTCGGGGGTGGCCCGGGTGTACGCGACCAGAAGGAGGATGACCCCGGCGGAGACGAGGGAGAACACGAACGCCGACCCGGCGATCAGGTAGCCGGAGCGCACGAGCGTTCCGGTACCCGAGAGCACGACCACTGCCGCCGCCGCCCCGAACGCGGCCGCCTGCGATATTCCGAGCGTGAACGGCGACCCGAGCGGGTTGTTCAGGACCTTCTGCATCACCGCCCCCGAAACCGAGAGTCCGAGCCCCGCCACGATCGCCGTCAGCACTCGCGGGAGACGTATTCGCCAGACGATCGCACTCTCCGTACCGATCGCGTCGCCGGAGAGGACTCGGACGACGTCGAGCACGGAAAGTTCCGCGGCGCCCGCCGCGACAGACCACGCCGTCGCAACGACGAGGAGCCCGACCGACGAGACGCCGATCAGCCGCTTGCGGCGCGTTCGCGATCGATACCGGGCCTGGGCGGAGGTGGACGACATTCGGGGCGTTACCCCGGGAGATCGATCGACCCGTACGGTCCAAACGCGGCCTCGACTTCGCTGTACAGCTCCGTTCCGAGGAACTCGTCGTAGATCCGGTCCGCCGCCGACGCCGGCTCCACGTCCGCGAACGCCTCGGGATACAGGACGGTCCCCATGAAGTAGGTGTTTGCCAGCATCGTCGAGGGGTTGTAGTCGTAGAAGTAGTGCGGGTGGACCCCGTAGACGTCCCCGCGCTGTACCGCGGACAGTTCGGAGAAGCCGGACCCGTTCGTCTCCTCCCTCACGATCGGCAGGTTCCAGCGGTTGAGGAAGATCGTCTCGGGGTCCCACTCGAGGAGCTTCTCCCCGGAAACCGTTCGCTTGACCGTGCCTGACCCCGACTCCGTTTCTTCCCCGTCGCGGATTCCGTCAGCGACGGATGCGGTTCCCAGCATCGACAGGGGTGGGAACGGGATTTCGGTAGACGTCAGTCCCTTCCCGCCGCGGTGACTGACGGCACCGACGTACGACGACGGGGGCGTTCCCGCCCCGTCAGTCCGAGTCGCGAGGTCCTCCCGGACTGACTCGACGAACTCGACGAGTTCCTCGGCCCGTTCGGGGTTCCCCACGGCCCGTCCGACGGTCCGCCATGCGTCGTAAAGCGCCTCCCGGCCCTCACCGAAGTCGCCCTGATCTATCCAGATCGTCGGCACGTCGGTCCGGGACTGGAGCTGGTCCGCCACGTCCGCCGTCGGCGTCCCGGCGACTATCAGATCCGGTTCCTGACGCAGGATCGCCTCCGCGTCGCCTCCGTGCTGTGGTCCCGCGGTGGGGAGTTCGCGGAACTGCGGGTTCGCGAGGTTGTACGGGGGCGTCCAGGCCGGATCGTCGTGTTCCGGCAGCTCCGCCGCGACGACGGAGTCGGCCATCCCGAGGTGACAGAGGAGCCGCAGCGCCCCGGGACCCACGCCCACGACCCGATCGACTGTCCCCGGCAGGGGAACCGACCTGCCGGCCATGTCTCTGAACTCCTCCGCACTCGTCGTCCCCGGTACCGATCCTCCGAGGCACCCCGCGGACGAAAGGAGGGTCCCGGCACCGACGGTGGACAGTAACTCTCGACGCGAACAGTGGCCCATTGGTTGCTAAACGGTGGTTTCTGCTCGGAGCAAATAATACTTTTGAGTAAAATCGTATTACTGGAACGCCGATACGGCGTCGCCGCGTGAGGATGACGCCGGTAGCTTCGCCCTATTCGAGCCGGCGTTTCTCCTTCTCCAGCACCCGGACGTCCCGGATCGACGTTTCCGGATAGCCGCCGTCGGCGTCCTTTTCGGCCGCCTTCACCATGTCCCAGACGACGTTGAGTCCGGTCGTGACTCCTTCGAGCGCCTCCATTTCGCAGCCCGTCTTGCCGGTCGTTTCGACCGCGACCGCCAATTCGACGCGGTCGTCGTCGAGTTCGAAGGATGTCTCGACGTTCGTGATCGGGATCTGGTGGCACATCGGGATCGTCTCCCAGGTGTGTTTCACCGCCTGCACCGCGCCCACGCGGGCGGTGGCGAGGACGTTTCCCTTGTCGACGTCGTCGGCCCGGATCGCGTCCACCGTCGACTGCCGCAGCCGGATCTCCCCGCGTGCGACCGCCCGGCGCGCGGTGTCGGGCTTGTCGCCGACGTCCACCATCTGGACCTTCCCCTCCTCGTCGGTGTGGGTCAGCTCGTCACTCATCCGTACGTAGTGCCTCCGGGAGTCGATCGATTAAATCCGTCGCGACCAGGCCGTGTCCCCGTTCCTCGGCGACGACGTCCCCGGACCGACCGTTGGCGTAGGCGCCGATGGCCGCCGCCTCGAACGGCGGCTGGTCGGCGAGCAACGCCCCCACGGCCCCGGCGAGAACGTCGCCCGTCCCGCCGACCGTCATCCCGGGGTTGCCCGTCCGGTTGACGCGCGTGTCGTCGCCGTCGGTAACGACGTCGTATCGTCCCTTCACCAGGAGCGTGTGACCGAGTTCCGCTGCGAAGTCGGAGACCCGTTCGGCGCGCGTCTCCCAGTCGTCAGCGGCGGGGCCGCCCATCTCCCGGAGCTCCCCCTGATGGGGCGTACACACGAGCGTCGCCGCGGTCTCCGTCTCCGGAACGACCCCGAGCGCGTCCGCGTCGATCACGGCTCGGCCGTCGAAGGAGACCAGGAACTCCCGGACCGCACCGAGCGTCCCCTCCGCGTCGCCGAGCCCCGGACCGAAGACGATCGCGTCGTGCTCCGCTGCGAGTCCAAGCACGCGGTCGACGTGAGCGAGGGCGAACCGCTCCCCGGGGAACGGGTGCACGATGAGGTTCGGCGAGAACCCCTGTACCTCCCGGGCGACGGCCTCCGGACAGGCGACCCTGACGAGATCGGCCCCCGCACGGAGGGCAGCCGTGGCAGACAGCGCGGGCGCCCCCGCGTAGGGTCCACCCCCGACGACGAGCACCTCGCCGTTGTCGCCCTTGTGCGAGTCGGGACGTCGGTCGAGCCGCAGGAGGTCGCCCGGGCCGGTGAATCGTTCGGCTGCCTCCGGAATTCCGATGTTAGCGACCGTCACGTCGGCGTCGATATCGGCGAGCCCGGGAGTCCGGTCGTGGAAGGTGACGATCCGGTCGGCGTCGACGGCGACGCCGTCCTCGCCGCCGGTACGGTTCCCGGTGTCGGGATCGACGCCGGTGGGGACGTCCACCGAGAGCACGGCGGCGTCGGTTTCGTTGACCCGTTCGACGACGCTTCGCTCGGGCTCCCTGAGCGCCCCCGCCACGCCTGTGCCGAGAATCGCGTCCACGATCACCGCCGGATCGCCCGGGTCGAAGGCTTCGCTGTCCCGGACCACGCGTGCGTCGATCTCGGCCTCGATCAGGGCGTCCCAGTTCTCCCTGGCGATGTCGGTCGCGATCGCCGCCGGCCGGCCGAGCAGGTGTACGGTGGGCTCGTACTCCGAGAGGAACCGCGCAGCGACCATCGCGTCCCCGCCGTTGTTCCCCCGGCCGCACACGAGCGCGACCTGGGCTCCCGGGTCGGCGAGGGCCTCGACCTCCCGGGCGACGGCGTTGCCGCTGGACTCCATCAACTGCTTTCGCGGGACGCCGAGCGCGGCGGCGTTCGCGTCGACAGCGGCCATGCGCTGGCTGGTGATCATACTCGACACGTGGCCGCCCCCGTAATTATAACCGCCCGATCGAACCGCGCCCTCGCCGCCGGTCGCTCCCGGGGAACGCCTCGCGTCAGCCGTCCGAGATCAGGCGCCAGAGATCAGGCGCTTCAGGGCTGCCTCCGACTGGGCTCCCATGACGCGCTGTTCCGGCTCGCCGCCGCGATACAGCGCGAGCGTCGGAACGCTCCTGACGCCGAACTGCCCGGCCAGACCCTGGTGCCGGTCGATGTCGACCTTCAACACCGCGGCGTCGGTGTCCCTGGCGACCGCCTCGACTGCCGGTTCCATCATCTTGCAGGGACCACACCAGTCGGCGTAGAAGTCGACGAGGACGGTGTCGTACTCCGCGACGATCGACTGGAACCGTCCCGGGTCTTCGAGAACGATCGGCTCCGCCGGCGGCTCGTTCCGGCCCGTCGCGTCTCCGTCAGTCCCGCCGGAGTCGTCGGGGCCCTCGTCCTCGAGCTTCTCCCTGAGGCGTGCCCGCTTTCGCTCCCGTATCTTCTCCAGCTCGTCGTCGCTCGTTCGCTCCGTATCGCTCATGTGTCGCTGATATGGCTTCCAGGAGTATAAGAATGAGTGTTTCGCAAAAATGTGAGTACTACGACTTTCCGGCGAAATCGGCGGACGTGGAACGGTTGTCCCGAACGGCAGTGGCGCGTCCCGCGGGTACGTGTAGGGGAACTATTTTATTAGATCAGACGTATTTTGGTCACATGTCTGGGCTGTTACCAACTGACGCAGACCCTGAGCTAGGGGAGGAGGACCGCGGGCTCCGGGTCCTGGACCTCGGCGACGCCGACGCCGAGCACCTCCTCGGCTCGCTCAGTTCGGAGACGGCCCGCGATCTGTTCTCGACCCTCCACGAGCAACCCGCGACGGCCTCGGAACTGGCCGAGGAAGTCGACACGTCCCTCCAGAACGTCCGGCACCACCTCTCGAACCTCAGTGAGGCGGATCTCGTGTACGTAGCCGACACCCGGTACTCCAGCAAGGGCCGGGAGATGAAGGTGTACGCGCCGACCGACGACGCCCTGGTGGTGTGCGTGGGCGACTCCTCGGGGTTGCTCGACTCGCTCGAGCAGATCGTGGGTGCCGTTGCAGTGCTCGCAGTCGGCAGCGTTCTCTTCCAGCTGTGGTTCGCGAGCGCGGCGATGGATCGGACCGCCCCGGAGTCGCTCCCACGCGTCGGCGACAGCGTCACCGTCGCGGAACCGCTTATCGGAGTGATTCCGCCCGGACTCGCGTTCTTCGCCGGGGGACTCGTCGTCATCGGCACCCTCGTGTTGTTCCGCTCTCTGAGGTGATCGGCCGTGGAGGTGGATCCGTCCAGTCGGCGAGAGGCTGGTGGTCCGGATCCCGGTCCGGCGGCACGAGTGGTGGCTGTTTCCATCCTGGTGATGCTGGCGTTCGTCGCCGTCCCGCCGGCGGAATACGCCTCGTACGGCGGCATCGTCGACGACACGGAGGGGCTCGGTCTCGTCGCGGCGGATACCCCCGACGAAGACCTGGAGGCAGTTCACGAACGGGGGGTCACAGGCGAGGGGACCCGCGTCGGGGTCGTCGGGGCAGCGTTCGGTTCGCAGGCGACGGTGATGGACGGCGTCGCTGACAGGACCGCCTTCTACCGTTCCGGGG
>JAZKTH010000046.1:0-15561 GCA_036625675.1 Haloferacaceae archaeon | reverse complement strand
AGCAGCACGATCACGTCGTCGCCGTGCTCGACAGTCGCCAGATGGAACGCGATCGGAACCTCGCCGGCGTCGGTTTCGAGGACGCCCTCGTAGCTCCGGACCGGGGTCTCCCGGTCGAGTATCGTCCGGTTCTCGACGCCGACCTCCTCGACGTCCCTGAGGTTGCCCTCACCCTCTCCCGCCGCCTCGAGCGCTCGGGTCACCAGTTCGCCCCCCGACAGCCGGACGAGTGGGTTGACGGACTGACCCGCAACCGTCGCGTCGGGCGTACTCACCACCACCAGCTCCCCGCCGACCTCGGTCCGCTCGTAACTGGCTACCCAGGATCGAATTTCGACGTCGACGTCCTCGCCGCCGACCTGGAATTGCTCGTCGACCTCGACCTCCTCCGGTTCGGCGTGCTCGTATCCCGCCTCCGAAAGCGTCCCCTCGTCTATCGAGGCCGGTTCCGCCGCGAAGGCGTACGATCCCCCCACGCAACCGGAAAGGACGACCAATAACGCCAGCGCGATCGCCAGCCGTCCCGCCGAAAAACCCCCGGTGAGATACCCACTGTCCATGCCTCCACAAGAAGACGGACGGTTGTTTATGTTTCGGGAATTAATAACTATCTGATAAATACGGAACGTCGAATTCGGGAAACCGATTCCAGGCCCGTCCTGGATGGGGAATCGGGGGCGAGACGACGTGTCGAAATTCTTCTCAGAACTAGTTTAAATCCCCGTCTCCCGCTGTACTCCCAGCGATCGGCGACCCGGGTGGGTTCGCCTCCCGGGAGTCCGCTTCGACGCGTTCGTTTCCCGTCCGAATTCGCCTTACTGCTCAACTTCCTCGCCGTATCTGGTCCCGGTCCCACCTCCGGATGCGAGATCGTAGGTCCATGCCCGGTAGCCACCCTCCATACTCGTTACCCGTGCGTCGTCGTCGACGCCCTCGAAGCTCTCGACGAGCTTTGCAGCCTGGATGGAAGACTGCCCGACCGGGCACACGCAGACGATCTCGTCGCCCCACTCGATCTCGTCGACAGCCCGGGGGAGTTCGTTCATCGGCACGTTCTCCGCCCCGGGGATGTGACCGGTCCGAAACGCCCGTTCGTCCCGGATGTCGATCACCTGGATCTCGCCCGCGTCCAGTTTCTCCTTTACTTCTTCCGGCGTCAGTTCTTCGACCATGCCCTGCAGTTTGGCTGCGAGACTTTTGAATCGTTCCGTCCGGAAGCCAGTGCTGACTCCGAATTCAGTTATCCCTCGTCGAAAACGCCTCCGAATCGCCGGGGACGAGTCGGACGGCCTCCGGCTGGAACGCCTCCCCGTCCCACCGCCAGGAGCCGACGTACGGCTCCCCGTCGAAGGCGACGATGACGTAGGAGGCGTCGGGCCACGTCGCGGATTCGAGATCCGTTTCGCTCGGAATCGGCGGGCCCCTCGGATGGGAGTGATAGAACCCGATCAGGGTCAGGTCTCGACTCGTCAGTTCCTCGATCGCGGCGAGCTGTTCCTCCGGATCCAGTTCGTACCGGCTTCGCGGGGAGGCAGCGACGTTCTCGACGGGATACACCGTGGTCACGACGGCGTCGATCCCGCTCCGGACGGGACCGGAGCCGGACTGGATCGCCCGTCCACCGAGCACCCCGCAAACCTCCGCGTCGCCCCCGTGTCGGGCACGGGAAACGATCTCGTCGTACGCCTCGCGCGTGAATCCCGGCATCGCGCAACGTTTGCCGTCGGAGAGTAAAACGGTCCCGGCGACGGCCGAAACGGGCGGGTCGTCGTTCCTCTCGATTTGCGCGCGTTTGCCGGCATCGACCCGTCGAGCGCAAGTTTGAGGTACGGGGCGCCTACAAGGTCAGTCGATGGAGGCCAGCCGTTCGTCCGGACTGGGAGACGCGATCCGAATCGATCTCGTCAGGCTCTACGAGACCTGGATGGAGATCGCGTTTCCGCGGCAGCTCGATCCGGGGACCGTTCTCGGGAAGTGGCGCCCCGAGACGACGCTGCAGAAGGTGGCCTACTACGGCTGGGGAACGATCGGCGTCCCGCTCGTGGCCGTCGGCTACCCGCTGTTGCTGGTCGGGGTGGCCGTCCGGTACAACGCCCGGAAACTCGACAGCGCCGGGACGCGCCTCGGAATCGCGGGAGTGGTGTTCCTGGCGGCGCTCGTCTGGGGCGGGCTGTCCGCGGCCGCGCGCATCCAGCTTTCCCCGACCGCCTTCCTCGCGGTCGCCGCCGCCAGCGCCGTCGCGGTCGTCTCCGCCGGGCTCGCGGTGTTGTTCTCGCGGATCGGCGGCCGGCCGGCCAGCGTCGCGTTCGCGTATCCGTTCGGGCTCACCGCCCTGTTTTTGCCCCCGGTCGTGGCGGCGCTTTTCGTCCAGCCGTTGGGGGCGGCGATCCTCGATCCGAGCGAGGCGCTCGCGATCTGGCTGTTGAACTCGGTCCTCTCCGTGGGCGGCCTCGGGGACTGGTTGCGGGCCTCGTTTTCCCTTCGGGCGCGGTACCTCTTCGTCGAGGGTGAGGGGTTCGCGCTGATGTGGTTCGCGATCGCCGTACCGACCGGATGGGTGCTCGGGCTGCTGGCCGCGCTCGCGGACGTCGTCCGACCGAAGCAGGAGTAGTCCCCCCGCCCGGTCCCACCACCGTCCGGCCCCACCACCGTCCGTCCTCACCACCGTCCGGCCCCCCACCGCAGACCGCTCGAGGCGGGGATCCGGGGGAGAGTTTTTATCGACGGCGGCGTTCGGTTCGGACGTGACGACGCTGGTCTGCTGCGTGGATCGTTCGAACGACATCACCCGGAAGACGGGGGTCCGAATGCCCGTCTCCGGGTGGGAGGCCGTCCGGTCGCTCGTGACCGAAGTCGGGCTCGCGGACCCGGAGGACTCGACGGTCAACTGCCTCCTCGAGGGGCTGCAGGTCGCCCGGGATCTCAGAGACGAACGGGAGGACGCCGTCGTCGCGGTCGTCTCGGGGGGCGGCGAATCCATGGTGAACGCCGACCGGTCGATCGCGGCACAGCTCGAGGAGCTCATCGAGCGATACGATCCCGATTCGGCGATCGTGGTCGTGGACAGCGCGGAAGACGAGCGCGTCATCCCGATAATCGAGAGTCGACTCCCCGTCGACGGGGTCGATCGAGTGGTTGTCAGACAGAGCCGCGACATCGAGTCGACGTACTACCTGCTCAAACAGTTTCTGGCCGACGAGGAACTCCGCTCGACCGTCCTGGTGCCGCTGGGCATCGCGCTGCTTCTGTTGCCGGTGCTGCTGTTGCGCTTCTCGCCCGCGATCGCGCTGGCCGGGCTCGCCGGGCTTCTCGGGGCGGCGCTTCTGTACAAGGGGATGGCGATCGACGAGTACGTCGCCGACGCACCCGACCGGGCCCGGGAAGCGCTGTACGCCGGCCAGGTCTCGATCGTCACCTACGTCGTGGCCGCCGGACTGGCGCTCGTTGGCGTGTTCTTCGGCGCGCTGTCCGTCTCGGAACTGTCGCCGGCGGTCCCGACGATCGTCCCGGTGATGCAGTTCGCGTACAGCAGCGTCCCGTGGCTCGCCACCGCCGCGCTGACGGCGAGCACCGGCCGGCTCCTCGACGAGGCGATCCGCGAGGAGGGTATTCGGACGCCGTATCTCAATTTGCCGTTCGTAGTGATCGCGCTCGGACTCGTCGTCCGGGGATTCGCGGGCTACTTCCTCGAACAGGAATCGGCTCTCCGATCGCTGCAGGTTTTCGGGATCACGATCCCGGCACTCCAGCGGCTCACCGCCTTCATCGTCGCCGGGCTCGTCGTGAGCCTCGTCGGCGTGAAGATCGCCTCCGACGTCGGGTCCGACGCGCTCGACGAGGTGCTCGAACGCGAAGGTGAAGAACGCGATTCGAGGTGATTCCGCCAGGGGCGAGACGGGACGTCGATTCGAGACGGAGACCGAAGCGACGCGAAAAGGGAAAGGAAGGGACGCAAAGATCGGCGGCCGGCGCCGAGCCGGGGTTACACGAAACTAGGAGAAAGCCCACGACTTCTGTCGTGGGAGAAGTCACATGTCGCCCCAGGCGCGGACCGCCCGCTTGACCGACGAGACCGAGACGATCCACCGGGCGGCGATCGCCTTCTTCAGCGCCCGCCCGGCGGCCCCCTCGATCGTGTCGAACGGCAATCCGATCACGTCGTAGACGACGGTCTCGTCGCCGATCGATATCGCGGTCCCCTTGTCGAGGTGGTCGTACGACTCCAGCGGCTCCCCGCGGACGTCGTGGAGGACGTTCCGGGCGGCGACCTTGGCGGCGCCCCAGGCGGCCTGCGACGTCGGCGGGGCGTACTCCCCGTCGACCTGATCCACCAGCGCGGCGTCGCCGATGGCGAACACCCGCTCGTCGTCGGTCCGCAGGTCCGTCCCGGCGTGGATCCGGTTCGACCGCTCGTCCGTGCCGACGTCCACGGCCTCGAGTTCCTCCCGACCGGCGATCCCGCCGGTCCAGATCAGCACGTCGTACTCGAGGGTCCCGGTGTCCTCTCCGTCTTTTGGATCCAGGTAGACGCAGTCGTCGTCGACCCGGGAGACGAACTCGCCGGTCCGGATGGTGACGTCGCGCTCCCGCAGGAGCCGACGGACCGACTCGCGAGCCTCCGGATCGCCCTTCGGCAGCACGTCGTCGAGCCCCTCCACGACGGTGACGTCGATCGGGGCGTTGTGACGGTCGCGGAACTCCGCCACCTCGCCGGCGGTCTGGACGCCGGACATGCCGGCCCCCCCGATCACTACCTGCGCGGGATCCGTCCACCCCTTCTCCGCGGCGCTGGCACGGATCCCCTCGTGGATGTCGCGGGCCGACTCGACGCTCTTGATGTCGTGGGCGTGCTCCTCGAGCCCCTCGATGCCGTAGTACTCGGTTCCCGACCCCAGCGCGACGATCAGGTAGTCGTAAGACACCGGATCGCGGCTCTCGAGTTCGACGGTCCGACCGGCCGTATCCACGCCGGTAACGCGATCCTCGATGAATCGGGTGGAGTCGCGTTTGATGTCCTCGACGGGGATCTTGATGTTCGACTCGACGGAGGGATCCCGGATCATCCGGTGAACCTCGTGGAGCAGCAGGTGGTAGTCGTTCTCGGAAATCCACACGAGCTCGAATTCGTCCGACGCCTTGCTCTCGAGCTCCCTGATGGCCGCGGAGCCCGCGTAGCCGGCCCCGAGGACGACAATACGCTGTGACATGGTACGTAACAGGGATCGAACCGGCAAATATCTTCCGAGACGAGTACCTTAAAATAAAAGTTTTTTAAATACATATAATCGTCCCGGACAATCGTGATCATTCATCCAGTTCACCGTAGCGGCTGCCCGCGCCTGTGGAAAGGAGGACTCAGCGAATCCAGGAGGGTCATCGCCGAAAGTGAACGAGACATTCATCTCGAAGAGACAATTCAAGATGGTAAAGATAATTCAGCAGTTTTCGGTATTGATAACAAATTGTTAAAATAAATTATATAATGTTCTCTACGGCGGCGAAACGGTTTTGAGACGAACACGTCTACGAACGAAATTTGAACTTATAGGACCGTTTGCGACGAATCCATTCGAAACGGTTCCGGTCGTTCGAAATATATTAAAACAGACAAAACGGCTATTAGGGAGGGCCTTACAAGTTGAACCGTCCAGCCCTCTCGTTGGACCCGATCACGGCATGGCTCAGAAACCCCCGTTCCTGGAGGAAGCCGACGCACGAGATCGGTTTCAGAGTGTCGAGGCTGTCGTGTCCGAAGATCAGCAGAGGGACGAGGCGGCCGATTCGAGGGCCGTTAGATATTCACAACGGCTCTACGCGGTGCTTACCTACAGCTCCACCCATCTCGCCCTGATCGCGACGACGCAGGCGCTTCTCGCAATTGTACTCCTTTCCCTCCCATTGACGCTGGCGCCCCTGATCGTAGGGCTGACGACGTTCGCGGTTTACGCGAACGATCGTCTCGCCGACGTCGAGACGGACGTGATTGGAAAGCCGAATCAGTCGACGTTCGTCCAGCGCCATCAAAACGGGCTGTACTTCCTCGCTTCGCTGGCGTACGGTCTCGCGGTCGCGCTATCTACCCTCGGCGGTCCGATCGCGCTGGGGATCACGCTGCTCCCGGGCGTGTTCTGGATCCTCTACGCGTCCGACTGGTTACCGCGAATCAACTCCCAGCTCCAGCGGCTGAAAAACGTTCTCTTCGTCAATACCGGACTCGTGGCCACTGCCTGGGCCGTGACGTTGACTTTCCTTCCCCTGCAGTTCGCCGACGTGCCGGCGACACCCCTCGCCGGATTCGTGTTCGCCTACTTTTTCATCGAAGTCACGATCTGCACCGAGATTCCCAACGTTCGCGACGTCGACGAAGACAGAGCGATCGGGGCGCGGACGATGCCGGTCGTGTTCGGAATCGACCGGACGAGGCAGTTGCTGTACGTGCTCGATCTGCTCGTCGCCGCCGTGGTGATCTACTTGCTCGTCGAGGGGTACCTCTCGCTCGTGCCCGCCGGCGCCCTCCTGACCGGCGTCGCGTACTCCCTGGGCGTAACCTCTCTCGTCGGGAGAGCCGGCAGGGAAAGACTACTCCCGGTCGTTGCCGACGCCAGGGACGTGGTCGTCTTCCTCGTTCTCGTTGCCGGTTCGGTAGTATAACTGCGATGGACACTCGAGTCCGGACGCGACAAGTGAGCCCGGTAGCCGTCGCTTAACGGCAGTCACCCCCGTCGCCGTCGCGAACGACTCGGTGCTCTCGACTGTTTCGAACTGCCTGATCCGTTGATCGTCCCGAAACAATTACCCGCGGCAGGGACCAGAACGACAGCCGGAAAGCCCGTCCGGCGCCTCACTTTGCGTTCACCGGGGCGATAACGAGGATTCCACACTCCAGAGCGAACGACGATACGACGAAATGTGAACACGATTTACTGATCAGCATTATTTCAATTCCATCAGTTCAGTTATCAATAGAGATTATTTCGCCCGAACGTTTATAATCCAAGACAGATCTACCACCACACACTACCCGTGTCGCTCTCAGTCCCGCTCCTGCCGGTACTGCCCGCGGCAGTGACAGTCGGGTTCACGTCGGCGCTGTTGACCTGGCGCAAGCGGGATCAACCGGGCGCCCTGTCACTCCTACTGCTTTTGGGGGGGCAAGTCTGGTGGACCACGTCGCTTCTGTTTCAGATCCAGGCGACGACTCACGACGCGAAATTGTTCTGGGTCAACGTATCGTGGGTCGGCGTCGTCGCCATCCCGGTGGCGTGGCTCCTGTTCGCGTTCGAGTACACCGGCCGGGATCAGTACGTGCAGCCGCGGTACGTCGCACTGATTTCGGTGATCCCGGCTGCGACGGTTTTCCTGGCGTTTACGAACGACTTTCACCAGCTGGTTTATGCGCAGACGATGCTGGTGGAGCACGAGGGCGCCGTCAGGTTCAACCACGTCAGTGGACCGTGGTTCTGGGCCATCGCGATCTACACGTACGTTCTCGGCCTGCTCGGCAGCGTCCAACTCCTCGAACTCGTGTGGAGCGAAACGACCGCGTTCCGCGGCCAGAGCCTGGCCCTCCTCGTCGGGACGCTGGTCCCGTGGCTGAGCAACCTGCTGTACCTCACGTCGACGTCACAGCTGGGGGGAATCGACCCCACCCCGATCGCCTTCGCGATCTCCGGCACGGCGTATCTCGCGGCGCTTTCCCGGTTTCAGCTGTTCGGGACGAACCCCTCCCCGAACCGCCGCGCGCCGGACCTCCTGTTCGAGGAGATGAACCAGGGGGCGGTGGTGGTCGACAGCAACGACCACGTGGTCAACATGAACGAGGAGGCCGCACAGAAGCTCGGGGTGACACAGCCCGACGCCCTCGGCCAGCCGGCAGACGAGGTGATCCCCGACTACGAGACGCTGCCGATGGACGGCTCGATGTCCGGCTTCCTCACGGTCGAGACCGACAACGGGATCGGCCGGTACGACGTCACCGTGAGCCCGATCACGAACGCGTACGACCGACTGATCGGTCGCGTGATCTCCCTGCACGACGTCACCGACTACCTGCGTCAGCAGCAGCGCCTGGAGGTGCTCAACCGGGTGCTGCGACACAACATTCGGACCGAGACGAACGTCATCTCGGGCTACGCCGGGCTGTTGACCGACGAACACGACTCGAAGGAGGCGCGCGTGATCCAGCGCCGCGCCGATCGCCTCGAGCAGATCGGCGAAAAGGGCAGAGAGATCCTGGAACTGTTCGAAACCGACGTTGGCGGAGGACCGCTGGCCGTCGCCGAAGTCCTCGACGACTGTCTCGCCGATGTCGAGGAAACCCACGCACACGTCGAATTCGAGGTCGACGCGCCCGACGAGGACGTCTACGTGCCGGACGTGCTCGAAGTCGTCTGTGAGAACCTGATCGAGAACGCCGCCGAACACAACGTGAACGACGAACCGCGGGTGTGGATCGACGTCGAGTCGGACGGGGAGAAGGTTCGGGTCACGGTCGCGGACAACGGTCCCGGGATCGACGAGTACGAGCGGGAGGTGCTCGAACGCGGCACCGAAACGCCGCTGGAACACGGGAGCGGTCTCGGGCTGTGGATCGTCAAGTGGGGAACGGAACTCGCCGGCGGCACCGTCGAGTTCGCCGAGAACGACCCGACCGGCACGATCGTGACCGTCGAGGTGCCCCGGCGGGAGTCGCCGAACGCGGGGGAGAGTCCCCTGGGTATCCCCCTGGGTGCGGCGAACCGGAACGTCCCGTCGGAAGCCTCCTCCGCGGCAGCCAGGTTCGGCTCTTCGATTGCCGGGTCGAACCGCTCGACGCGGTCGCGGAACCCCTGACCATCCCGGGCGGAATACGCGTTGCTGTCCGTCGCTCCCGGGGCCGAGACGCCGGATCGATCCCGAGCGATTGAAACCGACCGTCGGCCAACGGCAGGTATGGACGACGACGAATCCCGCGAACACGTCCTGCCGGGCTCCGACGAGGAGATCGACGCGCCGGACGTTCGCGGCTACGACTTCCGCGGCGAGTTCGACCTCGGAGAGCTGCTGGACGCGTACGCGACGACCGGGTTCCAGGCGACCCACCTCGCGGAGGCGATCGACATCGCCGAGCGGATGCAGGCGGAGGACGCCACCATCTACCTCACGTTCACCTCGAACATCGTCTCCTCGGGACTCAGGGAGACCGTCGCGGCGCTGGTCCGCGAGGGCTACGTCGACGTGATAATCACCACCTCGGGATCGCTCGCGGAGGACGTCATCAAGACCGCGAAGCCGTTCAAGATGGGCGAGTGGAACGTCGACGAGGCCGCCCTCCGGGAACGCGGCATCAACCGGCTCGGGAACATCTTCGTCCCCTCCGATCGGTACGTCTGGCTCGAGGAGTACCTCTACGACTTCTTCGACGACTTCTTCGCCGAACGGCAGGTGCGCACGCCGACCGCGTTCGCCCGGGAACTGGGCGCGACCCTCGACGACGAGGACTCGGTTCTCAAGCAGGCCGCCGACAACGACGTCCCCGTGTACTGCCCGGCGCTGACCGACTCCGAGATCGGGAACTTCCTGTACTACTACCGCCAGGGACGGGAGGACGACGTCGACATCGCGATCATGGACGATTACGACGCGCTGATCGAGGACGGCATGCTCGCGGACACGACCGGCCTGATCGCGGTCGGCGGCGGCGTGCCGAAACACCACGCCATCATGACCAACCTCTTCCGGGGCGGCGCCGACTACGTCGTGTACATTTCCACCGGGATGGAGGGCGACGGATCGCTGTCGGGCGCGACGCCCGAAGAGGCTGTTTCGTGGGGGAAGATCAAGGAACGGGAGACCAACTACACCCAGATCGAGGCCGAGGCGACGCTCGTGTTCCCGCTGCTTGTGGCGGCCGCGTTCGAGATGTAGGCAGGGGTCGACGAAGCGGGTCGACTCGATCGACTACAGCAACCGGTTGCCGCGGCGCTTGAACTCCCGCCGCTGTGCGGCCGTGGGCGCCGGACAGTAGTCGTCGTCCGTGGCCGGGTTCGGTCGCGTTTCGAACTCCGCGTCCGGGAACCGGTCCAGAACGTCGACGACGAACTCGGCCCCGACGTCCATGAGACGCTGTGTCAGCTCGTGCAAGGACTCGTCGCCGATCTCGATACCGCGCTGCTCGATTATCGGCCCCTCGTCGAACTCCTCCGTCATCACGTGGGCCGTCCACCCCGTGCGGTCGTCGCCGTGATACAGCGCCCAGAACTCGGGGGTGGGCCCACGATAGTCGGGGAGCAGTGACGGGTGAAAGTTGATCGGCCACTCCGGCACGTCCAGGAGCTCGGGCCCGAACAGCTGACCGCACCAAATCGAGAGGAGCAGTTCCGGCTCCGCCCGCCGAACGCGATCGACGAACTCCGGATCCGAGATGTCCGAGACCCGCTCCACGGGGACGCCGTGGAGAGCAGCCGCGTCGCGCACCGAGTGGACGGTTCCGGTCGTGGAGCGTTGACGCGCCGGCGGAAGCGTCGAAAGCAGCCGACCCCGCAAGTAGCGGGAGCCCATTCTGAGGCCGTCGACGGGGCCGAAAAGCCGGTACTGCTGGCGGAGGAAACGGCCCAGGGGCTGTCCCGCCAGGATTACCCTGTCGACGGCGTCGCCGTGGACCGCAAGCACTCGCTGCATGCACGGAGGGAGGTACAGCGGAGCTTCGGTAGTGAAAATCCAGGCGGACATTCGGACGACTGGACGGCCGCTCCCCGTATAAATTCGGGGGAAGTGTAGCGAAACGAACCGCTCGCCGTCGCGACTGGCTCCACCGCACTGACGTCCCGAGTCAACTCTTCGAAACCGGCGCGACCACCCGCGGCCGGGAGATCGAGATCGCGGCCTGAATCGCGGCCCGACGGGCGCACAGCCCCGGTGACGATCCGGGTGCGGTTCGGTTCGGTTCGGTTCGGTTCGGTTCGGTTTTTTCGGCGATCTCAACCACGCCGGACGTGCGTCCGGTCAGCCGACGAGCAGCGCGAGCGCGACCAGCCCGGCAGCGACGAGCACGAGCAGGAGAACGCCGGTCCCGACGCCCGGTCGCAGCGATCCGGGTCCCGATTCCGCGAGGTCGACGTCCGAGCCCGCGTATCCGCCCGCGCGGGCGACCACCCGTTCGGGACGCGCGACTGCGCCCGTCACGGCGGCGGCCGACCGGACCACGAACCGGTCGACCGCCGCGTACGTCTCCGTCACGCCACGGACGAGCGCCCGGGTCGCGTAGAAGATCGCGGGGTTGTACGCCGAGTCGACGTCCGGGACGTGGCCGATCCGCCCGAGTGCGTCCTTGAGGAAGACGAACGCGACCGCCGCGATCGCCGCCAGCGCCAGCCCCTCGGCGACGTGATCCAGCGTGAAGGTGCGGTAATCCAGCCCGCCGGCGTTCGGGAGGATGGCGAACAGCGCGTCGGGGTAGACGCCGTACGCCACACACAACCCGGCGACGGTCACCAGTGCGACCTGCTGTCCCCGGTTGGCGTCCCGAACCTCCCCCGCGTAGGAGCCGTGGAAGAAGGCGTGGTAGCCCAGCTTGATGAACGAGAGGAACGTCCCGACGCCCCCGAGCAGGAGGAGCCACCACAGCGCGTCGAGGTGCTCGTGGTGGGCCGCGCCGATGACCATCCCCTTGCTCACGAACCCGTTGAATCCGGGGAAGCCGGCGATCGACAGCGCCGCGATCGTGAACGCCCCCGCCGTCACGGGCATCGGGCGGGCCAGCCCGCCGACCTTCTTGAGGTTCTCCTGGCCGGTGCGGTAGATCACCACGCCCACCGTCATGAACAGCAGGCTCTTGTAGAGGATGTGGTTGAAGACGTGGCCGAACGCCCCGGCGGTCGCGAGCGCGCCGCCGATCCCGACGCCAGCGACCATGTAGCCGACCTGCGACTGGATGTGGTACGAGAGGAGCCGGCGCATGTCGTGCTGCAGCAGCGCGACGAACGCCCCGAACACCGCCATCGCCCCGCCCATGTAGGCGATCCAGAGGTGACCCTCCGGGAACGCCCGGTACATGGCGTAGACGCCGGTTTTGGTGGTGTACACGCACAGGAACACGCTCGCGGCGACGTGGGGGCGGGGATAGGTGTCGGGGAGCCACGCGTGGAGCCCGATGAAGCCCACGTTCACTCCGATCCCCACCGCGGCAAGCACCGCGGGGAGGGTCCCGACGATCCCGGTCGCCTCGGTGAACAGGAACGAGCCGACCCGGACGTACTGCCAGACGACCGCCGCGAGCACCAGGCTCCCTCCGAGACCGTGGAGGAGCGCGTACCGGAACCCGGCCCGGACCGCTCGCCCGCCGTAGTGCCACACCAACAGCGTGCTGGTGATCGCCATCAGCTCCCAGAAGAACACCAGGGTCAGCCAGTCGCCGGCGAACACCGCCCCGACGCTGGTGCCGACGTAGGAAAGCGCGTAGGCGGTCTGGACGGAGTCGGCGTCGCTGAAGTAGGAGTAGGTGACCGCCACGACGCCGATGAACCCGAAGATCAGGCCCATCAGACTCGAGAACGGGTCGACGTTGTACAGTATCGTCTCGAACCCGAACAGCCGGGCCGTCAGGTGAACCCCCGGGGACGCGAGCACCGACGCCACCGCCGCGAGTCCGGTCCCCGCAATCCCGACCGCGTGGGCGATCCGCCGGGGCGCGACCGCCGCAACTGCCGCCGCGACCAGCACGAAGACGAACGGCGGAACGACGTCGAACATCAGAGGACCACCCCCAGGACGACGCCGTCGACGATCCGGTCGACGAGCGCGAGGAACGCCGCCCCGTACGGCACCAGCCCGAGGACGATCGAGCCGGTCGCGACCGCGAGGATCGGCCCGAGCATGAACCACGTGCTCTCCCCGCCGAGCCAGCTACGGACCTCCCATCCCCCGGGCGGCGGGCCGCCGTGGTGGGCGTGGTCCTCGTGGTCGTCGTGTGCGTCGGCGCGGTCGGCGTCGGGAACGGCTCCGCCGATGCCGTCCGCGATCGACGGCGACGGGGCCTCGGAGCCGGCCGTTCCGGCGGCCGCGAACCGACCGCCGAGGGAGTTCTCGATCAGGGGCTTGGGATCGTGGGCCTCGGCGGTTTCGTCTTCGAAGTAGGCCTGGTAGACGATCGGCCAGAAGTAGGCGATGTTGAGCATCCCCGAGAGCAGAAGCGCGACCACGAAGACGTACTCCCCGGCGCCGGCGGTGCCGACGAGCAGGTACAGTTTGCTCACGAACCCGGCGACCAGCGGGATCCCCGCCATCCCCGCCGCCGCCACCCCGAACGCCGCCATCGTGAGCGGCATCCGTTTGCCGATCCCGGCCATGTCGCTGATGTCGTCGGTGTGAGTCTCGACGTGGATGATCCCCGCACAGAAGAACAGCGTGAGCTTCATGAACGCGTGGGCGGGGATGTGGAGCAGCCCGCCGGTGAGCGCGTTCGGGCTGAGCACTCCGAGTCCGAGGACGATGTAGGAGAGCTGACTCACCGTCGAGTACGCCAGCCGGCGTTTCAGGTTGTCCTGCCGGAGCGCGATCACGCTCGCCGTCAACAGCGTGAACGCCGCCACCGCCGCGAGCGGGAGCCCGACCCCCAGCTCCGCGACAGTTTCGGGCCCGAAGACGTCGATGACCGTCCGGGCGATGCCGAACACGCCGCTTTTGACGACCGCGACCGCGTGCAGCAGCCCCGACACTGGCGTCGGCGCCACCATCGCGTCCGGCAGCCAGGAGTGCAGCGGCATCAGCGCGGCCTTCACGCCGAACCCGCCCGCGAGGAGCGCGAACGCTGCCCGGGCGAGCACGGGGTCGGTCCGGCTCAGCCCCTCGATTCCGCCGGGGGAGAACGCGACGGTTCCGGTGAGCCAGTAGACCAGCACCGCGCCGGCGAACACCGCGACCCCGCCACCGAACGTGTACGCGAGGTACTTCCGACCCGCCGCCCGGGCCTCGTCGGTCTCGTCGTGGGTGACGAGCGGGTACGTCGCGACGGTCAGGACCTCGTAGAACACGAACAGCACGAAGAGGTTCGACGCGAACGCCACACCCACTGCCGCGCTCACGCTGGCGGCGAACGCGGCGAAGTACCGCGTCTGGCTGTGCTCGTCGAGCCCCCGCATGTAGCCCACGCTGTAGAACGTGGTGAACAGCCACAGCAGGCTCGCGAGGAACGCGAACAGCATACCCAGCGGGTCGGCCCGCAGCGAGAACGCGACCCCGGGAAGGAACTCGGTGACGGGGGTCACGTACACCGTCCCCGAGAGCACTCCCGGGAGCATCGACGCGACGATCCCGAGCTTCCCGAGCGCCGCAAGTATCGAAAAGCCCTCGCGGACGTTCGGCCGCCGGTGGGAGACCAGAATGAACCCCACGGCGACGAGCGATACCAGCACCGCGGCCAGCGGACGAGGATCGACGACTTCGGTCATGTGAAGAACCTCCCGAGGACGGGATCGAACAGTTCCGCGAACCCGACGCCCCCGAACCCGAGGGCGACGGCGAGGACGGCTGCGAGCAACAGGACCGCCAGCATGCCCGGCGTGAGACGTTCGCCCGCGGGATCCTCGCCGGCGGCGTCCGCCTCGCTCCGCTCCGGACGCTCGTCGACGGTCCCGCTCCCGTCGGCCGCGACAGCCGACGCACCCTCGTCCCCGGGTGCGACAGACCGGGCCGGTTCGGGGGAGGCGAAGTAGAGGCGCTCCAGAATCCGGGCGACGTACGCGAGCGTGAGCAGCGTGCTGAGGAAGATGACGATCGCGATCGGCCAGCGACCCGACTCGACGGCGCCGACGGCGACGTACCACTTCCCGACGAATCCCACCGACGGGGGTACGCCGACCAGCGTCAGCCCGAGCACGGCCATCCCCCCGGCGGTGTACGGCGCCCGCGTTCCGAGCCCGGCGAGGTCGTCGACGGTCCGGACGCCGTAACCCAGCCCGAACATCCCGACCGCGAGGAACAGCCCGCCCTTCATCAATCCGTGACCCAGCAGGTGGACCATCCCGCCCAGGAGCGCGGTCTCGTTGGCCAGCGCGACCGCCGCGACCACGATCCCGAACTGGGCGATCGAGGAGTAGGCGAACAGCCGCTTGAGGTCCGTCTGGACCGCGGCGAGGGCGCTGCCGACCACGATGCTGAGCCCGGCGAGTACGAGCACGCCGTCAGCGAGGATCCGGGTCGTCGTGAGGAATTCGACGGTGAACACGGTGTAGGTGATCCTCGCGAGCGCGTACGCGGCGACTGTCGACACCAGCGCGGAGATGTACATCGTCACCGAGTCGGGAGCGCGCTGATAGGCGTCCGGCTGCCAGGTGTGCAGCGGGAACTGGGCGACCTTCAACCCGAGCCCGACGACCACCAGCCCGTAGGCCGTTCTGACCAGCGTGTCGTCGTACCCCACCTCCGCCAGCGCGGTCTGGAGCTCGAGCATGTTCAACGTCCCCGTCGCCAGGAACGCGTACCCCACGCCGGTGAGGTACAGCGACGCACCGATCGTCCCCAGGAACAGGTACTTCAGCGAGGCGAACGCCGACTCCGCCGACCGGTCGGCGGCCACCAGCGCGT
>JAZKTH010000045.1:0-15844 GCA_036625675.1 Haloferacaceae archaeon | reverse complement strand
TTCAACACCGTCACGACTTTCGGCCACTCCTCGTCGGTGACCGCCTGCTTCCAGCGAGCGAGCTCGAACTCGTCCCCGAGCCCCTTCTCGTGGCTCTCCCGGAACACCCGGAGTTCGTCCTCGTCGGCGTCGGGAACTGGTTCCCGGTCGTAGGCGACGTTCGCCGTCAGTTTCAGATAGAAGTCCTCCGCCCGGTGGAGGGGCCATAGTTCTCCGTCGGCGTCGGGGATCGCCGCCTCGCCGACTCCGGGGAGGTCCAGCCGCTTCCACATCTCGATGAGGACGTCCTCGAACGGGCGGGCGTCGGGAACGACGGACACCGCGGGCTGGCTGATCTTCTCGTCGGCCAGCCGCTTGTTGGGATAGGTCCCGAAGTTCTCCCAGCGCTCGAGATACGTCGGCTCCGGGAGGATGTAGTCGGCGTGCTTGCTGGTCTCGCCGATGACCGTATCCGACGCCACGACGAGCGGGATAGCGTCCGTGTCCTGGAGGATCTCCGGGATCTTGTCGCCGCCCGAGGCCGCCATCACGTGGTTCTCCGAGTACGGCCGGATGAACAGCGCGTTCACGCCGTACGGGTACTCGTCGGCGGCACTACCGTAGATTTCCTGCACCGCTTGCGGCGGCGCGACGGGGAACCACGGTCGCTTCGCCGGGTAGCCGTCGTCGCGCTCGAAAAGCGACGTGTCTTCGTAGTTTACGCCGCCGCGCAGCAGCGACAGGCCCCACGGGGAGTATCCCTCGGGGACCTGTCCGAGTTCGTACCGGCCCGACATCGTGCTGTACCCCGCGTACGGCGTGATCTGGCCGCCCTTCCAGTCGTAGTTGCCGATGAGGTGCTGGAGGGTGGCGATGGCGCGGGTGTTCTGGAAGCCGTTAGTGTGTTTCGCTGGTCCCCGGTACGCCATGATCGACGCCCGCTTTCCGTGGCTCGTGAACTCGTCGGCGATCTCGACGATCCGTTCCCGCGAGACGCCGGCCATGTCGGCGTACTCCTCGAGCGTGTACTCGAGGACCCGATCGCGATACTGGCTCCACACGCTCTCGACGGCGGTGCCGTCGACGACTTCCTCCACGTCGAGTACGGCGGCGTCGACCCGGCTCGCCGGTCTGAACCTCCCCGTGTCTGCGTCGACGACGACGAAGTCGTCGGCGGCCTCGTCGTCCTCGGGGACGAGCCCGAGGTCGGCGGCGCGTGCCTTCGGTCCGGCTTCCTCGTCGACCACCACCAGGTGGGTCGCGTCGCTCCAGGTCGGTTCCTCGTCCTCGGCCGCGGCGGATCGGGCCGGGTTCCGGAGGTATTCACGGTCGTACCGCTCGTTCTCGATTATCCACCGCGCCATCCCGAGCGCGAGGGCCGCGTCGGCGCCGGGCTCGACCGGGATCCAGTTGTCCGCCTTCTCGGCGGTCTTCGAGAGGCGCGGATCGACCACGTCCATCCGCATCCCGTCCTCGATCGCGTTCGTCAGTTTGGGGGCGAGCCACGTGGGGCCCTTGTTGGCGACCATCGGGTTTGTGCCCCACACGAGCAAGTATTCGCAGTTCTCGATGTCCGGGTACTGACGCTTCTTCGGGGCGTCGTAGGACCGGACGTTCCCGAGTACGCTCGAGAACCCGCAGGTTCCGGCGTGGTGGAAGCTGTTGACCGAGCCCAGCCCCTGCTTCCAGAGCCTGGTGCGGATGAAGTTCCGGCGGAAGCCGCCGACGTCGATGATCTGGTTCGCTTTCGGCCCCAGGTCGGGGTGATCGGTGTCGATGAGGTCGTCGCCCCACTTCTCGTCGAACTCGGACTTGGACATCTCCCCCGACTGGACCGCCTCCCAGTCGCTCATCACTTCCTCCTGCGGGGCGTATCCCCACATCTCCCGCAGGCCGGGGTGGCCGAGTTCCTCGTCGCCCTCGACGATCTCCTCGATGGCCCGATCCCAGGAGACCGTCTTCCACTCGCCGGACCCGCGGGGACCGACGCGCTTCATCGGCTTCCGGACGCGGTAGGTGTCGAAGGCCGTCTGGATGCCAGCCTGGCCCTTCAGGCAGATCCGCCCGCCCGAAACCGACCAGCGGTCGGTGGCGACGTCGCCGCTTCCCTCGACGTCCCCGGTCGCAACGTCCTCGGGATCGCTGTCGTACGGCACCTGCGAGAACGGCTGCGTGTTCAGAAACGAGTACGGATTGCCCGCGAGCTTCCGGACCAGCGCGCTGTAGTCGCCGCTCCCGTCGCGGTCGTCGATTCGCAACTTGATGGGACAGAACGTGTTGCACTGCCCGCAGGTCGTGTGAATCACGTCGCTTGCGGAGTACTCGTCGTAGTCGTTCCCGACGTAGTGTTGTTCGTCGTCTGTCCACAGGTTCTCCGCGTCGACGTTCACTGTCGCACCGCTCACCGCAGCGATGGCGCCGATACTACCGACCGCTTTGACGAAGTCCCGGCGGGAAACCGACCCGCCGTCTTCGCCGGAGTCGTCAGTACTCATTCGTTGTCACCTCCGGCCAACGGCGTCAGCGGAAGGGTCTCCGCCCCGAGCGTGTACAGGAGAAGTCCCACCGCAATGACGCCGACGCTGGTCCCCCACTCCACGAGCGAGGGGAAGTACGACCCGTGCGGAAGACCGTCCATCACGGGGAGGATCTGTGCAGGAACGACGATATTGAACCGAACCGCGACCACGCCAACGACCACGCTCAGCCCCGCGAGCGCCATCACCGACGGGGTGCGACGCCAGGCCCGCTTCGTGAGCAGGACGAGCGGGAACAGCCAGCCGAAGCCGACCATGAACCACCAGAACGACCACGACATCTCGCCGAACAACACCACCACCCACGTCTCGACCTCGTGTGGGTGGAGGCTGGCGAACGCGATCAGCGCCTCGATCGCGGTGAGCGCCCCGTCGATCACGATGAACGCCGCGAGAAGCGTCGCGAGCCGCTCCAGGAGGTCCCGGTCCACGGCAGCCCCGTCGAACAGTCTCGTCCGGAGCACGTACAGCAGCATCACCAGCGCGGTCCCGGAGAGCAGCGCGGAGACGATGAAGATCACCGGGAAGAGCCCGCTGTTCCAGTACGGCCGGGCCTTCGACACCGCGAACAGCACGCCGGTGCCGCCGTGGACCATGAAGATGGCAAGCGGGATACCGACGATGCCGGCGCGCTTGAGCCACCGACGATCGAACGCGCGGGACACCTCGCCCGTGCCGAGCCGACCGAGCGTCAGGAGCCCGTACAGCCTGGCCCTGATGCCGGTTCGTCGGGCGGCGAGCCGCGCCAGGTCGACCCGCATCGAGAAGTAGAGCTCGGTCACGAGAATCGCGATGTATGCGACGTAGGCGTGGACCTCCCAGGAGAGCGCGGAGGTCAACTGGCGCCAGATGAACGGGAAGTACATCCGGTCCATCCGGCCCAGATCGAGCCAGACGAAAAGTAGAGCGACGACCATGCTGAGGACGGCCGCGAACAGCGCGTCGCGGTCGATCCGGTGCATCCCTTCCATCTCGAAGACGTTCGCGAGCGTGCTCACGAGGAAAGCGCCCGCGGAGAGGCCGACGAAGTAGATGTAGAATGCGACCCACGCACCCCAGGGGACGATGCTCGTGAGGTTGGTGCTCGCCATGCCCTGCGTGACGCGAAGCCAGGTCGCGTAGCCGCCCCCGACCAGAAGGACGGCGAGGAACGCGTACCAGGCGACGCGGAGGCGGCCGTCCTGGAAACCGGGATCGAACTCGAACCGGGTTGATTCAGTTGCCATGGTTCTATTTCAGGTAGTAGACGTTGGGGTCGGTCCCCTCGTCCTCTTTCAGTTGGAACGCGCGCGTCGAGTCGGCCATCCTCGCGACCTCGCTGTCGGGGTCGTTCAGGTCGCCCATGTTCCGGGCGTCCCCGACGCAGGTTTCGACGCAGGCGGGCTCCTCTCCGCGCGCGAGCCGGTGCGTGCAGAAGGTACATTTCCTGACGTTCCCGACTGGCGACTCCCCGCCCTCGCGTTTGCCGCGTCTGACGCCGTACTCGGGACTCGTCACCTCCCCCGACTCCGACACCTCGTCTGCGTAGTCGTCGCCGAAGTCGAAGTACCGCGCGCCGTACGGGCAGGCGATGATGCAGTACCGACAGCCGATACAGCGCTCGTAGTCGACGTTGACTACGCCGTCGTCCATCTTGTACGTCGCCGACACCGGGCACACCTGGACGCACGGGGGATTCTCACACTGCATACACGGACGCGGAACGTTCGTCCGCGTGACGTTTGGAAACTCACCGTGCTCCTCCTCCATCACGACGTTGTACGAGACCCCGGGCGGGGTGCGGTTTTCCGCCTTGCAGGCGACCGTACAGGAGTCGCACCCGACGCACTTCTGCAGGTCGATAACCATTCCCCACCTGACGTCGCCCGCGGCGTCGACGACAGACGGATTCTCGGAGTCGGCAAGCTCCGTCGAGACGGACTCGATCGAACCGACGGCGCAGCTCAGCGACTCCGCCGCCTCATCAGGGATGGTGCCGTCATCGTCGTCGATCGCCGGGTTCGGCGTCTCCCGGTAATCGTCGCCGAACTCGGCGGCGGCTTCCCCGTCGTACTTGTCCCAGAACGCTTCGCTGGTCAGTTCGCCTCGACTGACCCGACGCGCGTCTTCGGCCATCCCGAGGCCGAGGTCGGTCCGGTACTCCGTCTTCTCGAGTTCCTCGGTGGGATCCGCCACCTCCGAATCGATCGCCGCGTCGGCTGCGGCGTCGAGCCCCCCCGAGACCGCAGCGTCCGGCACACGCGGTCGCGTCCCGTCGGTGCCGCTCACGGAACTCCACCGGCGCAATGCCACGAACGGATCGTCTGGTTCGATGTCATACACGTAAACAGAGTACCCCCAGGGGACTGAGCGTTCTACCGAAACTGTTGGGTACGGTTTCGGGGAGAAATTACCCGTAAGGGGAGTGACCCTATACTGTTAGGTACCGCCCCGACCGATTCTTCCCCATTTGTGGAGTGACCCTATACTGTTGGGTACGGCCGAGAGCCTCCGCACCGATATCGCGCGGATTTCGCATCGAAACGTACGATATCTCTGCGGAGAACCGATCTACGGCGTTTTTCTTACAGAGTAGGAACCGGGACGCGCCATATGAGGCGTCGATCCGTACCCCGTAACATGATCGAAAACGAGCCAGCGCGAGCCCCAAAACGGTGGCGAGGATCCGGCTCAGTCGAGGTGAAACCACAACGATGAGTCCTATCCTGCTGGCTTCGATAGTGATTCGAGTGGTGGGTGTCGTCTACTCGGTCGTGTTGCTGTACCGCAGCCGGGACCGCCGGTTCGGCTTCCTCACGGTGATGCTCGGGCTGATGGCGTCGAGACAGATCTGGACGGCTCAGACCGCCGACGCGGCGGGGTTGGACGAACTTCCGGGACTGGTCGTCAGCGTTCTCGCCCTGTTGACCGTGTACTACCTGTCGGAGTACGTCGGGGAGGAACGGCGCATCAAATCCGAACTCGAGTCGACGAACGATCGGCTCCGGAGCTTTCGCAAGGCGGTGGAACACGCCGGACACGCGATCTTCCTCACTGACACGGAGGGCACCATCGAGTACGCGAATCCGGCTACGGAGGACGTGACCGGCTACGCCCCGGACGAAGTCGTCGGCGAAACGCCCAGCCTCTGGAAGTCCGGGGAGCACGAGGATAACTTCTACGAGGAGATGTGGGAGACGATCTCCGCGGGGGAGGTCTGGGACGGGGAGATCGTGAACAGGCGGAAGAACGGTGAGCTGTGCTGGGTCGACATGACGATCGCTCCGATAACCGAGGACGGCGAGGTGGAACGCTACGTCGCAGTCGACACCGACGTCACCGACAGGAAGGAGCGTGAACTGCGCATCCGCGATCAAAACGCCCGGCTTGAGCTTCTGAACACGACGAACGAGGTCATAAGAGACGTCAACCGGGAGCTTGTTCAGGCGGATTCGAAGGAGGAACTGGAACGGGCAGTCTGCGAACGGTTCGCCGAGGCGTCGCCGTACGAGTCGGCCTGGTTCGCGACCCGGAACGCGGTCAACGACACCGTCAGATCGCGTCTCAACAACGGCATCGACGAGGCGACCCTCCAGGAGATGGTGTCGGCAATCAACGACGCGGAGCGCGATACCGTGGTCGATCTCGCGCTGGAGACCGACGCGACCAAGATTTCGCGTGGGGACGATGAGGGCGGCGGGGGTTACGCTACCGTAGACACAGCCGTCACGGTGGCAATACCGCTGTCGTACCGGGACGCTCACTACGGTGCGCTCGTGCTACACGCCAATCGGGAGGAGACGCCCGAAGCGCTCGACACGGGCGTGCTGGACGAACTCGGCGAGACGATCGGGTACGCGATCAATGCGGCCGAGAGCCAGCGTTCACTCGTAACCGACCAGGTAACGGAGCTCACGTTCGAACTCGGGTCCGGCGACGATCCGCTGGTGGAACTCGCGTCGGTCCTCGGCGGGGATCTCGACCTCGAACGCGTCACGACCGGTGCCGACGACACTATCGTGGGCTTCGTCGAACTGAGCGACGTCGCCGACGAGACGGTCGCGGAGTACGTGGAGGAATCCGAGGGGGTGATCGGGGCGCAGCTCGTGTGTGAATCAGACGGCTGCCTGTACCGGATCACCGTCTCGGAAACGAATTCCATCGTCTCGACGCTGGCACAGTACGGTGGCGCCGTTCGCTCGCTGTCCGTCCGAGACGGCGAGGGGAGGCTCAGGGCGGAATTCTCCGAGACTGCCGACGTGAGAAGCGTCGTTGAGGCGGTTCGCGGGAACCATCGGGGTGCCGAACTGGTCGGACGACGGAAACGGGATCGGACTCCGGACACGCACGGCCAGTTCCGGGGACGCATCGAGGACAGCCTCACGGACAGACAGCTCGAGGCAATTCAGCTGGCACATTTCGGCGGGTTCTTCGATTGGCCGCGCGCCACGAGCGGCGAACAGCTCGCCGGGAAGATGGGCGTGTGCCAGTCGACGTACCTCCAGCACCTGCGGGCGGGGCAGGGAAAAGTGTTCGACGCGCTGTTCGAGAGCGTGAGTCCCGCCGGGAGGAACGCGAGAGCCTCCGCCGATTCTTGATGCCGGGCCCGCGAGGTCTCACGGGATTTCACGGCAAAAGCCTCGCCCTTTCTGCGGGAGGAAGTGTTCGGACGCCGGTCGGAAGGTGAGCCGAACAGTGTGAAACTGGGGCCGCCACGGTTCCGAACAGTCCGATCGTGCTCCGTGTGGAGTGCGACAGTACGATTTCGTTTCGATGCGAGGCCTCGGAGACGGGGACGGATCGGGCCTGTAACCAGGATTTATGAGTTCGCCCGCTCTCTCGGGAATATGGAAATCCTTCACACCTGCCTGAACGTGGCCGACGCCGACCGGGCCGCCGACTGGTACGTCGACCAGCTCGGGTTCGAGCGCTCCTGGGAATTCACGTCCGAGGACGGCGCCACCCGGAACGTGTACGTCGCCGACGGCAACGGCGTCGAGTTCCAGCTGTCGGACGCGGAGGGCGAGGTGCCCAGCGAGGACGGCGACCGGTACGACCACGTGGCGGTGAAAGTCGACGACGTCGACGCGGAGTTCGAGCGGATCGAGCACCACGGCGTGGTGAAAGAGCCCGGCGACCAGCCCGCCGCCGGCTCCCGCACTGCCTTCCTCGAGGATCCGGACGGCCACGTTGTCGAGCTGATCGAACCGCTCTGATTCGCCAGTATCACTCCCCGAGTTCCATCGACCGGACGCCCTCGTGAGCCAGCTCGAACGTCTCCGTGGCGACGCCCGACTCGGCGGCCACGAGGGTCGGCCCGTCCCAGCGGATCGGGTGTGCGTGCCGGCACACCCACCCGCGGACTTCACGCCCTCGGGAGTCGAGCAGGACGACGCGAACGTCTCTCGGCCGACCGGACCCGTCCCTGCAGCGCCGGAACCAGTCCCACAGTTCCTCCCCGTCGGTGACCCCGCGACGGAGTTTGAGAGTCGGGCCGTCTGTCTCATCGAGGGACGCCCCTTTTCCCTTCTCCCGTTCGCCTCGTTTTTCCGTGTCGCCACTGCTTCCCTCCTCGCTGCCCCCCTCCGCGAGGTCATCCGTTCCAGTCGGCTCGTCTCTGGACTCGTCGATCCAGGGCAAGGCCCCTCCGAGGAGGCCCTGCCACTGGGGCACGTCGGCGGCTATTCCCGGCGGTGCCGACACGATCGGGACGGCGTCCCCACTTGAACCCCCCCGCGACGTCGGATCATCGTCACCTTCCGTTGCCTCGGTCGCTTCCGAACCCGCAGCCGCTTCCGTGTCGTCCGACGGAGTCTGATTCACCGTCGTCGACAGTCCCCTGACCTCCGAGAACCCGGCAACGACGATCGAATCGATCTCGACTTCGAATCGGTGGCTCCCGTACGGGTCGGACCGGTCGACGTCCGGCGTCACTTCGACCGTCCCCCTCTGTCGGCGCGTTTTCGCATCTCACTCCACCCGCTCGAACCCCTCGTGAACGATTTCCAGCCTCTCGATCGCGACGTCCTTCCCTCTCGCGTCGAGCGGTTCCGGCTCGTACCGCGCGGGCCAGGCGTTTCGGCACTCCCAGCGTGGCCCGGCTTCCCCCTCCTCGTCGAGTAGCACGACCGCAATCGCGCGTCGTGCCTCGTCCAGGGACCCCCGCTCCGCTAGCTGTCTCCACTCGGCGAGTTCCATCGAGTCGGCGCTGACGCCGGCCTCCAGGACCATCGGCTCCGGGCGGCTGAGCCCCCACAGTTTTCGCGGCGTCGGCCGGTCGTTACCCTCCCTATATTCGACGACGTCCGTCCGGGATGTCGGGAGTTCACATCGACTGAAGCCGGCTCTCGCCAGCCCCTCGATTTCGAGGAGGAACCGCATCTTCCGGTAGGGACCGTGTCGATCCGGCATCAGGAACCCCCACCCGCGTTCCGACCGCGAGAATCCCGTATCGCGTCCCCCTTGTCGTCCGTAGCTGGTTGTGGATTGCTAACCATCGACAATCGTTGCGTTTCGAGTCATATATAGGTACCCCCGGAGCAGAACAGGGCAGGAGCGCCACGGAGTGTTCGGTGGCGCCACGGACGGTTTGGCGGCGCCAGAGCGTCCCGACGGCGGCCCGGACGGTCACTCCAGAATCTCCACGTCGAATTTCCCTCGCCACCGATAGCGCCGTCCCCCCCAGACGAACGTTCGACGGGCCAGCGCGTACGCCATGAGCGGTGCCGACAACAGCGTCGAGGGGTACGCGAGCAACACCGTCCACCGACGGACGTCGAACGAGACGTACACCGCGGTCAGAATCGCCGAAAGAATCAGGAACGCCGGCAGCGGGAACAGTATTCCGACGACTGTCACGACCGTCGCCACAACCCCGTTGAGCACGATCCCTGCGAGTGCGTGACGTCGAACGATCTGCACGAACCGGACGTGACGCTCGATGCTGGTTCGCAGGGACCCCCCTATCGGGACCCGTCGGACCCGCTTCACGGGGGTGACGTCGATCCGGTCCGACAGGAGGCCGTCGTCGCTGACCGTGCGGCGCAGGTCCCGGAGAAAGGCCCCCTCGTCCGGGAGGTCGTCGCGTTCGAAGATCACCGCCCCGGCCCACGCGATCCGGCCGAGATAGACGCCGAGAGTGCCACCCAGTGCGTACTGGGGTTCCAGCAGGACGGCGAGTGGATCCCGGCCGACGAAGAACGGCACCTCGGTCGTCGGCCCCTGGCGGTCGTAGTCTGCGTGTAGTCGATCCAGCCAACACTCGGGATGGTGAAAGTCGTCGTCGGTCCAGACGATCCGATCGCGTTCTGCGGCCTCCATCCCGGCGGCGACGGCGTTTGCCTTCCCCGAGCAGCCCTCGGGCTCGCCGGCGACGACGAGCCGCACGCTCCCGCGAGCGCCCGCGTCCTGCCCCGCTATTCGGTCGGCCACGGGGTCCGACTCCCGGTCACAGATCACCAGTAGTTCGTCAGACGGGCCGATCTGGCCCGCGACCTCCTCGACGACGTCGGTCCAGGAGGTGGTCGAGAGGAGGACGCTCGTCGGGGGAGTTCCGGGCATCACCGGGATTCAGGGGGCGGCTTCGTTTAACGGGACCGCTTCGCACCGTCGGATCGCAACCTCGATCGAACATGATTGCGATCCTGGCTGAAACACTCGCTGTTCCCTCGAATGGACTTTTGTGAGGCCCCCGCATACTCGATACCTGTCCCCACCGATGAACGCCAACGACGACACCCTCCCGATAGCGGTCCTGTTTCTCTTCGGGATGGCGATTCCCCTGACGTTGGCCTTGCTCTTTCACGACGTGCTCTCGCTGTACCTGACCGGCCGCAGATTCGTCAACCTCGGGGCTGTCGCGTTCGGACTCCTCGCCTGGATCCTCCTCGTCACGGTCGATCCGGACCGGATAAACTTCCTCCTCGCGTCGATCGTCTTTCCGGGGCTCGTCGCTGTGGGGGTGCTGTTCCTCGTTCTCTGGGTCGGCGGGGATCACGCCCAAATCCTGCGCGGAGGGTTCAGATACCTCCTCTTCGATGTCGAGGATCTGGCCGCGTACGCTGGATCGTACGTGGTCGCCGGCGTGATAGCGCTGGCAGTACAGCGCCAGACTGAGCGCCTTTCCCGAAGGTACGGGCCCGTTCCAGCGCCGCGTTTCCTGGCTTTCGGCCTCGCTGCCCTCGCTGCACTGGGACTCGTGGTAGGCGGCGCGGCTCTCGCTATCGAGGGGAGTTCCGCGGAGATCTCGGCGGTCGAGTCCGGCACCCATCACCTCGATCCGGTCTTGAACGTGACGGTCGACGGCCAACCCGCTGAGCTCCGTCTCGTGGTGACCGATCCCGACGGGGTCGAACACGTGAGACGGCTCCCTCGCTCCAATATGGAGAACGGACCCACGACGGTCTCGCTTCCATTTCACGACCTCGGGGGTCCTCCCCGCGCTGGCACCTACCGCGTCGAACTGGTGGCGGTCTCGGGAGTGGGCGTCGACTCGTCGACGCTCACCGTCGAGACTGCCCCGTCCCCGTCGATTCGGGCCGTAACGGCTGCCGCTCCGGGGGAGGACATCGAGCTCGAGCTCCCGCCCGGATCGACCGAGCTCCGTCCGAGTCCCGGCCTCTCGGACGACGAAACGCGAGTCGGAGTGGTCGTCGAAAACGAGGGTGACGTCGCGGATCGGTTCCACGTACGCCTGCTGGTCGCGGAGGAGCGCGTCGTGAGTCGCGATGTCCTCGTTCCCCCCGACAGACCTGCCGGCAACGTCATGGCCGTCCCCGCAGCCGACGTCGAGCGGCTCCACGAGGAGACGAACGGAACGCTCACCGTCGAGGTGGTGTACGGCGATCAGCAGGTGACGCGGGAAATAACGCTTCCCAAAGGGTAGCTGGTTCGGGCGGCCTCCAGGAAACCGAACGGCAGCCACTGGGAACACCAGAAAGCACTTTTGCCTGTCCTCGTTTTCTCGACCATGTTCCCCCTCCAGTCGCTCCTGGGCGACGCCGCCGGCTGGCTCGCATTCCTCGCCCTCGCGCTGCTTCCGGGCCTCGTGGCGACCCTGCTCTGGGCGCCGTTCCTCGCGGCGGCCCGGATCCGATCGCTGTTCGAGGCACTCCCCCCGGCCGGACGGTTGCTTCCGACGTACGTGCTGGGGTGTGTCGGCGCGTCGGTTCCGTACGTCGCCGGCCTGCTTTACGTCCTCGCGACCGTGGATCCCGCCGGCGCCGCGTGGAGCAACGCAATTCTCGACGCGACCCTGCAACTGTCCGTACTGTACGTCGTCGGGTTCCCCCTCGTGGGCGCGCTCGTGCTCCCACAGCTCGGCGTCGACTGGGATCCGACCGGCTACGGCCCGTCCACGTGGGGGCTGCTCGTCGCCGGCGGCGTCTGGTACGCGATACTTTTCGGGGTTCCGCTGGTGGGGCTGAGTCTCGTGTTCGCCCTCCCCGGCGGGTACTGATAATGATTATTGTAGGCCGTAACCGGACGATCGGCCACCCGGTGGGCCGATCGACCGGTAAATCGCTACAATAATCATTATGAGCGGTCAGGGTACCGATCTGTTCCGTCTCCCGACGACGTTTTTGAGACCCGCCTCCATTCCCGTTCCATGTACGTCGGCGTCGACGGCTGCCCGGACGGCTGGATCGCCGTCAGTTACGACGAGCAGGGATACCACGAATCGGGTTCGTATGCGCACTTCGAGGACCTGTACCGCGACTACGAGGACGCTGCGATGATCCTGGTCGACATCCCGATCGGGCTCCGCGAGGACTCCGGCGTGAAGCGCCCCTGCGACGCGGCCGCGCGCCAGGTGCTCGCCCCCCGGCGCCACGCCAGCGTGTTCGCTCCCCCGATCCGTCCCGCCGTCCACGCCAACAGTTACGAGGAGGCGAAGTCGATACAGGAGGAACGAACCGAGGGAAGCCTCGGCGTCCAGTCGTGGGCGATCGCCGGCGGGATCGCGCAGCTGGACACGTTCCTCCGGGAGACGGAGCCGGGGGCGACCGATACCGTCCGGGAGGCCCATCCAGAGGTGGCGTTCTGGGCCCTGGGCGGCGGGACCCCCACTGCGTACTCGAAGACGGGCCGGCCCGCGGCCGCCTTCTTCGAGCGCGTCGACGTCTTGGAGGGCGTCGATCCGGACGTACTGGCTCGCCTCCGGGAGGCCGGGACAGATCTCGCCGCCGAAGTGGGGCTCGACGATCTGGTTGACGCCTTCGCGCTGGCGCTCACTGCCAGCCCCCTGACCGGCGAACTCCGGATACTCCCGCGAGAACAGCCCGACGACGATCCGGGCGATCCGGAAGAACTCCCGATGGAGATGGTGTACGCCCTCCCTCGAGACGGGCGACGGTAGACTTACCTGACGACCGTTACCGGCACGGGCGCTTCACCGACCACGGTGGTGGCCACGGTTCCGAGCAGCCGGCGGAGGACCCCCGTTCTGGGGCCCCCGTGGCCGCCCAGCACCACCTGATCGACGTCGGTCTCGTCGACGTGCGCGAGGATGGCCTCCGCCGGATCGCCGGTCTCGACGGCGGTTTCGATCGTGCGGTCCATCTCCGCGGCTCTGGCCTGCGCGCGCTCGATCAACCGGTCGGCCCGCTCGCGTGCCGCCTCGGCGCGTTCCTCTTCCGTCTCCAGGACGCCGCCTTCGCTCATCCCCGCGTCTATCGGCGTCACGACGTTCAGAACGGTGATGCGGCAATCGAAGAGTTCGAGGGCGTACACCAGCGCGTCGTCGGCGAGCGGCGAACCGTCCAGGGGAACGAGCACGTGCGACGGGGTCACGCTTGCTGGTCGGTCGGGGAGAGGCTTGTATCTCACGGCTGGAAACCGGCTCGCGAGGGAGTCACCCGTCCCGGATGCAGTTCGTGCGGGCCGTGCGTTGACAGGTGTCGATAACTCGGTTGTATCGTCGGTCAGATCAGGCTTCGTCCGAGAAAAATCACCGCGAGGTTGTTGGCGAAAAGCAGCAGTCCCGCGGCGAGCAACCCACCGAGCCACGCCTCGATCCCGGCTGCCAGATAGCGATCGAACGGCTCCGGCGTCCGCCGCAGCATCGCAATCACCCGATCGAACAGGACGGTGACGAGCACCACTGCGGCGATGTTCAGGCCGGCAAAGGCGACCGGACCCTGCACGAGCGACCATCTGATGAGGGGGTTCGCCTCGTTGACGACGCCTACCGCGAAAGCTGCGTACGTCGTCGTTATCATGTCGACCGTCACCAGCAGGAACAGCGCGACGGCGATCCAGCTCCAGTACTCTCGCACCCGGGCGTCGAGTCGGTCGTCGCGGAGCGTACCCTGCCGCCGTCCCGTCGCCTCGCCGTCGCCTTCGGCGTCCCGCGTCACGTCTTCCGCTGATTCCCCGCCGGGCATAAAGGGTCTGGCGGGATTCTCAGCCCTGATTCTCTCGCCCCGTCGCTTCGTCCCCGTGACCCGCTCCCACCGTCGACACCGGTTTACCGTCCGGCGGCGTACGGCTAACGATGACCGAACGATCCCTCCTCACGCGAGCGGTGTGGTTCCTCTTCGTCGGATGGTGGGCGACGCCCATCGTCGTCAACACGGCGTGGGCACTGAACGCAACGATCCTCCTCCTCCCGATCGGGATCAAGCTCATCAACCTCGTCCCCACCGTGCTCACTCTGGCGGAACCGCGTTCGCTCTCGGACGCCGAAGCCACCCGCGGACAACACTCCCTGCTCGTTCGGGCGGTCTACTTCGTGTTCGTGGGCTGGTGGCTGAGCCTGCTGTGGGCCAACGTGGCCGCCGTCCTGGCGATAACCGTCGTCGGACTGCCGGTCGCCATCTGGATGCTGAACCGGCTCCCGTACGTGACCTCACTTTACCGGTTTCACGGCTGAATCGTCCGATCGGCCCAGTCCAGGAGCTGTTCCAGTACGTCCCGTTCCCGTCTCGAGACCGGATCGCCGGTGCCGAGTTCTTCCCCCTGGAAGAAGTCTCCCCGCCAGCACCCCGGAGACGCTCTCGCTTTCCCGAACTACGGAGCGACGCCGAATTAAAATCGCGACTGTTCCTCGTCGGCGGGAACGTTACTAGCAATTTATGTCATTAGAACGAAATCATTTGCCCGGGGAACAACTATGCCAATAGACGACCTCGCCCGAAGCGACGTAGTTACAGCCGAGCCCGGAACGCCGGTCACCGAGCTTGCGACCATTATGCGGGAGGAAGGCGTCGGCAGCGTCGTCATCGTGGACGGGGACGAGCCGGTCGGGATCGTCACCGACCGCGACCTCAGCGTGCGGGTCCTCGCGGATGGAATCGATCCCTCCGACAAGACGGCCGAGAACGTGATGACGGAGGACCTGCACACGATCGAGTGGAACGCGGGGTTCTACGAGGCGACGTCTTTGATGAGCGAACACGGAATCCGCCGGCTCCCGGTCTGCAAGGACGGCGAGCTGGTCGGCATCATCACCGCCGACGACCTGACGGAACTCATCGCCGACGAGGAACAGCAGCTCGCCGAGGTCATCCGGGCCCAGCGACCCGAGTACTGACGATCGCCTGCCGGTCCCCGCTCACCGCCAGTCCTCGAAGGATCCCGAAAGCAGCGTCTCGCTTTGGCTTTCGACGTACTCCCGCTGCATACCGTGAATCGCGGCACTCAACGACCGACCTGCCTCGAGCCACTCGTGGATCTTCCGGCGTTTCCATCCTGCCGGGGTCAGTCCCGACTCCACGCGCCACCGCAGGGGTCGGAGAACTTCCTCCGCCTCCGACTGGGAACAGCCCGCTGCTCGGAGTCCGAGCGTGGCGTGGTCGAGGAGGTCGTCGTAAAGTTTCCTGGTGTCGGTGGTCGCCTCTCCGCCGCCATCGATCCACTCGACGTCGGCCTGGAGCCCCTCGCGGACCGCGGCGTAGAAGTTGTCGCGAGCCGTCCCCCAGGCCTGTTCGAGGATCGGATGCTCTCGCCGCGGGAGCGCCTCCATGAGTCCCGCGAACGCGGCCTGCACGGCGATCGTGTCCTGAACGGTCGGTTGGCCAGGAATCGGGCGGAACTCGATTCTCGCGTTCGCCTCGGACCTGGTCGCGCCGCCGAAAACCGGCCGGACCCACCGCCAGTAGGTCCCGTGTTTCCGGCGCAGGGTCGCGAACCTGTCGTCGTACCTGCCGCCGGAGGAGGGGGGCATCGGCACGAACGGATCGTCGTTTGCGATGCGGTCGACCGCCTCTTCTACGTCCGACAGGTCCCGCGGGAAGCGAACCTTCTCGGCTCCGGCCGCCTCGTTGAGCACCGACTCGAACACCGGGATCCGGTTTTCGTGCCACCCGTCTTCCAGGACGTCCCCGCCGGTGACGCCATCGGCGTACAGG
>JAZKTH010000044.1:0-15897 GCA_036625675.1 Haloferacaceae archaeon | reverse complement strand
CTGATCGTCGGGAACGTCGCCCAGAAGGTGGTCCGCCAGTCGCCCATCCCGGTAATTGTGGCCCGGTGAGTGGCGGCGAGTTAGGCCATTAGACAGACGTGCCTCGAAGTCCTCGGCGAACGAACACAGATCTGCCTACCGCTATCTGTACCGACTCAATTCAGCTTCCGGCCAAAGCGAATCCGATGGTCGATACGCGCACTGGATCGGTCACTCCATTCGTGATGAATCAGTTAGAGGTTTTGAGACGAGTGACAGCCTCGATCACTGAGAGCATCGAGATTCTCGGAACGCTGGAATGAGGGATAAACCGTTGACATACCGAATCAAGGATCTCACATGAGCAGTGAACATGGTGGTCGTCCAGCGGGGCGTCTCGGTCGGTTAGCACGCATGGCAACGCCGTGGGGGTTTCCGCTCCTCTATTTGGGGTGGGCATTTCTGTTCTGGGCTCCGATTGTGCTATCAGATGAGTCTGTCTGGTCGTTTCCCAACGTCGGACTGTTTCTCGTCGGCGGCCTGAGTCCATTGTTGGCGGGATTGCTGTTGGCGTGGCTTACCCGGGGCTGGGACGGCCTATCAGACCTTGGCACGCGACTGATCGAAGTCGGACGAATCGAGCCGCGCTGGGGGCTCGTCATCGTCCTGTACTGGCCACTATTCAATCTCTTCTTGGCGGGTGGAGCGCTATTGTTCGGAGTTACTGCGGAGCCGCTGGAGTTCATTTCGACTGATCGCTTGTTCGATCCAGCGGCGCTGTTCTCGCTCGTCGCGTTTGCCTTTGTCTTCCCCCTTGTCGAAGAGATCGGGCTACGCGGGTACTGGCTTGATCGGCTGCAAGAACGCTGGAGTGCGCTTACTGCAGGAGCCATCAACGGTACGACGTGGGCAATCTGGCATGCGCCCTTCGTTCTCTTTCCCGGGTATTACGCCAACACGACTTTCGAACCGGAACTGTCGTGGTTTATACCAATGCTCGTGCTCGATACCATCATTCTCGTCTGGGTCTACAACAATACTCGTCGGAGTATTCTGGCAGTACTGTTGTTTCACGCGTTCGGAAACATGACCGGCGAACTGATGGGGTTTGCACCCGAGATGTACCCGTTTATCCTCGCGGGCTATGCACTCATTGTGGTGATGCTCGTGGCTGGCTGGAGTCCGGGATCGCTCCGCGGTTGGGGGGTTCAGTCGCCGCTGACAGACACCGCTACCAAGCGTTCGTGAGATAGTCTGGCCAGAGTACCAATCGGGGGTTTCTCTGGATGGTTGCGACTACGAACATCGAACAGAATATCACGGCTGATTTGCTGCATACGCCCCCTACATCTTGCACGCCAATCTCAACAGGTCCGTAATCCGTCAGTTCCGATCATATGGAAGCCTCTGCTAATCCCAAAGAGTCCGCAAAAGAATCCGTACCTTCGATATTCTCCCATCTGTCCAAGCGGTCACTGTCGATATCACCACGAGTAGTCGTCGATCACTCCCGCTTTTCACTGCCGTCCAACAGCGACGAGATGATGAGTCGCTTGATGCCACGTCGAAGGAGACCGCCGGCTGCGGGTTGAGAGATACCCAGATCAGCGGCGACCTCGCCGAGGGTTACGTTCCGCGGTTCCTCGAAATACCCCGTTTCGAACGCGACGAGGAGCGCTTCGCGTTGGCTATCGGTCAATCCAGCGTCCGTCGTCCCCAAACTGGCGTATTCGTTCAGGCGCAGTAGATCGATGTCGACGTCGTTCTCCCGTGCATACTCCCAGAGATGGACCAGATCCGCTCGCTCGGGCATCCAGACTGTCAGGATCCACGCAGCCCCGTCGTTCTCCATGTCGAGGATGACACCGTTCGCGGCCGAAATCACCGGTGTGAGGACCTTCGCTTCGTCCGTGTACTCGAAGCTGTAAATCGCCTTCCGGTCTCCGGTTTCGATGACCCGTTCGAATTCGCCGACGGTACGGTCCTTCCGTAACCCGTCTTCGAACTCGTCGAAATCGGACGACTCGATGTGATAGAAGAACTTCCCCGAAGTCGGGTCAGTCCCTGCCTCCGACACCGACCTGACTTTCGAACTTCGATCGTGAGTAACTGCCCCTGTGAGCACTATGTCGGGGTGCTCGACCCGCACGACCGCTTTAACGTCGGACATTGTTCAGTGTGGAGAACCCACATCGCAATGGTTGCTACCGATGTGGTGACAGTGGTCGTATAGCGGCTTAACTGGGTCGGTTGTCTTCAAGAATCCCTATTCGACGCCACTGTCGCGACGAGCGAACCTCATTCGCGGTGAGCGACGTGGGCTGGGAGACCTATACGCTATGGCTGAACAGCTTCTTCCAGATATACTTGGCTCCCTTGGCTTCGAACGACGGGGAGACCCCGGCAGGGAGGTAGACTTTCGATTGGGTAGCCCTGTCCTGGTCGGCGCCACGGTTTCTCTCTGACATACACGTAGATAGAGGACCCGAAACCGGATTGTTCTGTAGCTTATTCGTATAACCTATTTAAGTACGACGCCAGGGAATCCGACGACTGAGGTAGGTCTGTGACACACCTGTCCAGCCTTCGCCGTCGACTGACATCCTGACGTCCTCCCCCCGCCGAAGCGCGAGGCTTTCACCTCGAACCTCGCTTGAATGGGGGACGGAGCTGGACGACCACCGACTGCGTCGGTCGGCGGAGGGGTGGAAAAAGTGAAGAAACAGAAAGTAGGGGCAGCACGGACATAACCGTAACGGGGGCAGTTTTTACAGGGAGGACGGTAACACACAGGTATGAGAGACGAAGCGACCGTCAGGGACGTCATGCACAGGGAGTTCCTGGGGGTGAGCGAATCGGACACGCTCGGGGACGCCGCCGAGCTGCTGATCGACGAGAACGTCGACTACCTCGTCGTGTTGCGAGGCCACGAACCGGTCGGCTACCTCTCGGCACGTCACGTTCTGGCTGCTGTGCTCTCGGACGGAGGCCTGGAGGAAGACGTCGCGACGGTGATGCGGCCACCAGTGCCGACGGTCTCGGCGGCGGAGCGACTGGCGGACGTCGAGGAACGGCTCCTGCAGGAGGACGCCGGACGACTCGTCGTCACCGACGAGGGGGAAGCCGTCGGCGTGATCACCGAGCGGGACGTGCTGGCGGCCACGACGACGGTCAGGGAACCCGCAGGGCTCCACGACGAGACGGAGCCGGACCCCGCAGTCGGGCAAAGTATCTGCGAGGTCTGCGGCTCGCTGTCGCCGGAACTCACTGCCGTCAACGGTCAGCTCGTGTGTCCCGACTGCCAGAACGGGCTTTGACGACCTCTCGTCGCACCCGTCTTCCTCCCTGAGCGAGGCGAATCCACGTTTTGCGTCCGGATCGGACCACTGCTCCGGAAGCTACTCGTCGTCGACAGTAACGACCCGTCGCTTTTCCGCAGCCTCGTACACGGCCATCGCCGTCTCCACGTCGACGAGTCCGTCCCGTCCGTCCGGCTCCGGCCGGTCGCCCGTCAGCAGGCAGTGGGCGAAGTAGTCGAACTCTTCGACCGTCTCGTCGCGTCCGAATCCCTCCAGTTCGACGGTCCTCCCGTACGTCTCGACGCGTAGACGCCGATCCGCCTCCACCCCGAACGCGTTCTCCAGCGCCACGCGTCCCCCGGTCCCCAGAACCGAGAGCGTCGCGTTCGAGTGGCCGCTGAAGCTCGCAGCGAAGTTGCCCATCGCGCCGGGGAACTGGACGCCGAAGTCGACGTGCTCGTCCACGTCCCCGAACGGGTCGCCGGACCTGGTGGATCCCCACACCGAGACGGGGTCGGCGTCCAGGAGGAAGCGAGCGGTGTTGAGCGGATACACGCCCACGTCCATCAGCGCGCCGCCCCCCGCAAGCTCCGCGTCGAGGCGCCACTGGTCAGGTCCCCGTGACCCGCCGAGCACGTCGAAGGAGAAGTTCCCGAACAGACGGATCGGATCGCCGATCCCGCCGGTTCGGAGGAACTCCCGGAAACGCCGGACCGCCGGATCGGCCTGCATCCGGTAGGCGGTCATCAGCGTCACGCCGGCGTCCTCACAGACGTGTACCGTCCGGCGGGCGCGCTCGGCGGTCGCCTCCAGCGGTTTCTCCGATATCACGTCCTTCCCGTGTTCGGCGGCCGTCTCGACGTGAGGGAGGTGTTTCCGGTTCGGCGTCGCCACGTAGACTGCGTCGTACTCGTCGGCGGCGACGCCCTCGGCGTACTCGGCGTAGGTCAGGCCGACTGCGTCGTACTCGCGGGCGGTCTCCACGCGGCTCGACTCCGTCCCGCTGACGACGACCGTCGGGACGCAGTAGTCGCTGCGGGCGATCGCGGGCAGCGAGACGTTCCGGGCGTAGTTCCCCAGCCCGACGACCGCCATCCGGACGCGTCCGTCCGGGTCGGCGTCCCAGTCGCGTCGTTCCGGCTCGACGAACGTCTCGAACGGCGAATGCGCGTTCGACATGGAGTCGGCTTCGCCGGGAGGGAGGGTAATCCTTTGCGCCCGGAGCCGGCTTGGCGGCGGGCGCGTGGCTCAGTCCTCCCGCGTCTTGATTTCGGCCGAGAGCCCCTGCGCCATCTCGATCTCCTTCGAGTTGTTCAGCGTCCAGGCGGTGCGCTCGGTGACCGCCTCGATAACCTCGCGGGCGCTGGGGTAGCCGTTGCCCGACTTCTTCACCCCGCCGAACGGAAGCTGAACCTCCGCGCCGATACACGGCAGGTTGCCGTACGCCAGGCCGATCTCGGCGTTGTCGCGGTAGTAGTTTATCTGGCGGTAGTCCTCCGAGATCACCGCGCCCGCCAGGCCGTACTCGGTGTCGTTGTGGATATCGACCGCCCGCTCGACGTCGCCGTCGTACTCCAGCAGCGCGACGTGGGGCCCGAACACCTCCTCGTGGGTACACCGGAGGTCGGCGTCGGCGTCGGCCTCGTAGACGAACGGACCGACCCAGTGACCCTCCTCGTGTCCCTCGGGGATCTCCCCCGGATCCAGTTCCGTCCGGTCGACGAGCACGTTCACGCCCTCCTTTTCGGCCAGTTCGTTGTACTTCGTCACCTTCTCCACGTGCGCCTCCTCGATCAGCGGCCCCATGAACGTCGACTCCTCGAGGGGATCGCCGACCGCGACGTCCTCGGCGACCTCGACGAACCGCCGCTTGAACTCGTCGTAGACGTCGGCGTGGACGATCAGCCGCTCGGAGGAGACGCAGCGCTGCCCGGTGGTCTTGAACGAGCTCATCACCGCCGAGTGAACCGCGATGTCGAGGTCGGCCTCCTCGGTGATCACGATCCCGTTCTTCCCGCCCATCTCGCAGGCGGCCTGCTTTTGCGGGTCGGCGGCGGCCTTCTGTGCCACCTCGTGGCCCACCTCCGCCGAGCCCGTAAACAGGATCGTGTCGACGGCGTCGTGATCGACGATCGCCGCGCCGGCGTCGCCGAACCCCTGTACCATGTTGAACACGCCGTCGGGGATTCCGGCGTCGTCGAACATCTCCGCGATCGTCTGTCCACACCACGGCGTCTGCTCGGCGGGCTTCCAGACGACGGTGTTGCCGGCCACGAGCGCGACCGCCATGTGCCAGAACGGGATCGCTACGGGGAAGTTCCACGGCGTGATGCAGCCCACGACCCCCCTGGGCTTGCGCCGCATGTACGCGTCCTTTTCGGGGATTTCGGAGGGAACCACGTCGCCGTTCGGGTGCCGGGCGTCGCCGGCGGCCCACTCGACCATGTGGGCGGCCTCGACGACGTCTGCCTTCCCCTCGCTTATCTCCTTGCCGCACTCCTTCGTGACGATCTCCCCGAGTTCGTCGGTTCGCTCGCGGAGTTCGTGGTAGATGTCCCAGAGGTACTCCGCCCGGTCGATGTGGGAGAGCCCGCGCCACTCCTCGAACGCCTCGGCGGCCGCCTCCGACGCACGGTCGACGTCCGCCGGCGTCCCGCGGCGGAACTCGCCGAGGGTCTCCCCGGTCGCGGGGTTCTCGCTCGCGAAGGATTCACGGCTCGCCCCGTCGGTCCACTCGCCGTCGATGTAGTGTGTGTACACGTCTGACATGTACCAGTATCGAACGGGCGACGGAACAAAAAGCACACCCTCCACGGAAACCGCAAACGGTTACCCCACCGGCGACGAACCCGGATCATGGAGCCGGTTACCTACGAGCCGATCGGCGTCGTGGAATCGCCGTTCTCGGATCCCGACGCGGTGCCCCGCCCCTCCGAGGAGTTCGTCGAAGCGACGGGGACCGTGCGCCTGAAGCCGGAGTACGAACCCGGCCTGAAGGGACTCGAGGAGTTCTCGCACGTCGTGCTCGTCTCCCACCTCCACGAAGTCGACGAGACGCGCCTGCAGGTCGCACCGATCGCCGCGCAGGGGGAGATCGGAATCTTCGCCACGTCGGGGCCAGTGCGGCCGAACCCGATCGGGACCTCTGTCGTCGCCCTCGAGGAGGTCTCCGGGCGGGAACTGACCGTCTCGAACCTCGACCTCGCGGACGGGACGCCGATACTGGACGTGAAGCCGTACGCGCCGAAGATGACCGACCTGGGCGCGCTGGAAACCGGCTGGATGGGTTCGGACCCCGACTGAGAATACGGAATCCACCGACTCACAGCCGATTTCTTCGGGTCTGATACAGCTGCACGAGCGACGCAGCCCCGAAACCGATGGCCACGAGCGCCGCCGCGGCAATCGCGGGGAGCCGCGAGAAGAACGCGGCGTCCGTCAAAACCCCGAGAACGACGAGTCCGGCCAGCACCGACAGCAGGACGTAAAACTCGGCCCACGTCAGCTCCTTCTCCTCGACGACCTCGAGGTAGACGTCGAACGTTTTCGCCGCCTCCGTCAGCCGAACGGTTCCGCTGGGGGCGTCGTACTCGACGATGCCCCGACGTGCGAGCTGGGGAACGTGAGACTGATACAGCGACGTGTACACCCGTTTGCGCTGGACGTACGTCACCTCCTCCGGAGCGACGCCGTTTTCCAGTCCGGCGATCTCCCTGGAGAGGTCACGTATCTTCGCCTCCCCGTCGGGGGACTCGTTCAGCCACGAGAGGAGACGGCGTCGACGCGCGTTGCTCAACGTGCCGAAGATCTCGTCTTTCGAGAGCGAGTGTGAGTCGCTCTCGTCCCCGTTCCCGTTCTCGTCCCCGTCGCCGTCCCCGTCCTCGTCCTCGCTCTCGTTTTCGTTCTCGTCCCCGTTCCTGCTCTCGCTCTCGTCCCCGTCACCGTCCCCGCTCTCGTTCCTGGAGAACGCCGGGGACGATTTCGAGCGGTCAGAGGACTTCGAACTCATTGCCCCTCCGCCTCCCCCCGGATTTCCCCCAATATGTTAATTTTATCATGTACGTCACAGGACCTGATACAGTAACGTATTCGTGTATGTTGTCTTAAACACATTTGCCGGTCGCCTGTCAGGTCGGGGGCGAGAGAACAGTTCACGAACGGATGCGTTTTAGTAGCAGCCGACCGCAGTGTCGGGTATGGACGATCACGAGGACGAGCCCGACCCCGACGCGCGCGTCACCGCCCCGATGCAGGAATTCACGAGCACACAGGTTGGAATCGGGTTTCTGGTACTTGTCGTCGGACTGGTGATCGCCTTCGGCATCCCGCTGGCGGTTTTCTGATAACGAGCCGGGGAGTCAGCGCGGCGGCCCTTCCCCCCGGGGATACCAGGCCAGCGGGTGGTCGGCCACGAGGTCGACGGCCACCCGCTGGTCGGGTTCGAAGTCGTCGACGTGGTTGTGGAGGCAGTGGAGCGTCTCCCCCGAATCGAGTTCGACCCGGTAGATGAACGACGGCCCGACGTACTGCCGCTGCAGCACGACGCCGTCGGCCTCCTCGCCGGTAGCGGGGGCGGCCCGGACGTCGTCGGGACGGACGAGAACGTCGACGGGGGCGTTGTCGTACACGGTGTCGTACCCTTCGAGCGTCGCCGCGTCGAACGTCCCGATTCCGGTTTCCACGTGGCCGTCGCGAAGGCGTCCCTCCAGGAAACTCGCCCGGCCGAGGAACGAGGCGACGAACTTCGACTCCGGCCGTTCGAACACCGCGGCGGGATCGCCGACCTGCTCGACCCGTCCCCCGTTCATCACGGCGACGCGGTCGGAGATCGACAGCGCCTCCTCCTGATCGTGGGTGACGGAGATGGCGGTCACCCCCGCCTCCTTGAGGATGCGCCGGACCTCCTCGCGCATCTCCACCCGGAGGCGCACGTCCAGATTCGAGAAGGGCTCGTCGAGCAACAGCACCTCCGGCTCGGGCGCCAGCGAGCGAGCGAGCGCCACGCGCTGTTTCTGCCCGCCCGAGAGCTGGTCCGGGGTCTTCTCCCCGTGTTCCGGGAGGTCGACCAGGTCGAGAAGCTCGTCGACGCGCTCCCTTGTTTCCGCCTCGTCGGCGTCGGTGAGCCCGAACGCCACGTTCTCCCTCACAGTGAGGTGCGGAAACAGAGCGAAGTCCTGGAAGACGATTCCCACGTCCCGTACCTCCGGCGAGACGAACTCCGAGCCGCCCGAGACGGTCTCGCCGGCGATCGTAATCCGACCGCGGGTGGGTCGTTCGAGCCCCGCGATCAGCCGAAGCGTCGTCGTCTTCCCGCAGCCGCTCGGACCCAAAAGCGTCAGAAGCTCACCCTTCCGGACCGAAAGCGACACGTCCTCGACGGCGGTCTCGGCGTCGTACTCCTTGAACACGCCCTCCAGTTCCAGCAGCGTCTCTCCACCGGTCGAACCGGCCATCGTCCCTTCCACCTCCGCGGGCGCCGCCGTCGACTCCCCGCCCTCGACAGGGGAAGCCCTCCCCTGGTCGCTCTCGGCGGGCCGGAGGTCACTCTGCGCCATGTGCACCCCCGTTCGATCCGCACCGGCGCGCCGACGAGCGATCCCGACGCGGCGTCCGACCGCAGGAGGCGTGAGAACTCATGTATCCAGTACATCTTTTAGGAATGCCTAAAAGTATGTCGCTCGTGGTCGGACGCCGGGAACGCCTGGCGGCCGGGGCGTCCGGGCCGAAACGTTATCCCCCTCGTGGCGAGAACAGCCCAGACGACCCCTATGACCCGACGAGTCGTCATCGCAGGTGCGGCGGGACGCGACTTTCACGACTTCAACGCAGTGTTTCGGGGTAACGAGGAGTACGAGGTGGTGGCGTTTACGCAGACGTTCTCCCAGAACATCGGCGAACTCGACGAGGTCCCGGAGCGGACGTACCCGGCGTCGCTGGCCGGGGAAGGATATCCCGACGGCATCCCGATCCTGCCGGAGACAAAACTGGAATCGATCGTCGAGGAGCACGACGTTGACGAGGTGGTGTTCTCCTACTCGGACGTCTCCCACGAGCACGTGATGCACCTGGCGTCGCGGGCGATCGCCGCGAGGGCAAACTTCCGTCTGATCGGCACCGAGATGATGTACGAGGCAGACGTTCCGGTGCTTGCGGTCGACGCGGTTCGCACCGGCTGCGGCAAGTCCCAGGCGTCCCGAAAGCTGGCGGGACTCCTGCGCGAGAAAGGGAATCTGGACGTCGTCGTCGTCCGAGAGCCGATGCCGTACGGGGACCTCGAGGAGGGCCGCGTCCAGCGATTCGAGACGCGGGAAGACCTCGAGCGGTACGACGTCACCATCGAGGAACGCGAGGAGTACGAACAGCATCTCGAACGCGGCCACGTGGTGTACGCCGGCGTCGACTACGGGGAGATCCTCGAGGCCGTAGAGTCCGAGGCCGACGTCCTGCTTTGGGACGGCGGCAACAACGAGCTCCCGTTTTACGTACCCGACGTCCACTTCGTGCTGGCGGATCCACACCGTGCGGGCCACGAGCTGACCTACCACCCCGGGGAGTCGAACCTCCGGCTGGCGGACTACGTGGTGATCAACAAGGAGAACACCGCCGACGAGGCGGACGTCCGGAGGGTCGTCGAGAACGTGGAGTCGGTGAACCCCGACGCCGGGATCATCCACGCCGACTCGGTCGTCACGGTCGAGGACGAGACTGCAGTCCGGGGCGCCCGGGTTCTCGCCGTCGAGGACGGGCCGACCTTGACTCACGGCGGCGCCTCGACCGGGGCGGCGTCGATCGCAGCCGAGCAGTACGGCGCACGGGAACTGGTCGATCCGCGCCCGCACGCGGAGGGGGGTATCGCCGACGTGTTCGAGGAGTACCCCCACCTCGGGAACGTCCTCCCGGCGATGGGGTACAGCGAAAAGCAGCGGGCTGAACTGGAGCGCTCCATCGACCGCGCCGACTGCGACGTCGTGCTTGCCGGGACGCCGATCGACCTCTCGCGGGTCGTCGACGTCGGGACGCCGATCGTCCGCGTCCGGTACGACATCGAAGAACGCGGGGAGTTCGACTTCGCGACCGCGATCGAGGAGCACGCCGACGCCCTGGGGTTGTAGTGAGGGTGGCGACGGAGCTGAAACGACTGGTCGGGGAGAACTGCGATTATCCGTCGCCGGAGGGAACGATAGTCGTCCCCGCCTCGCCGTCGACTGCCTCGACGACCGCGTCGACTGAGGTGACGATCGCTCGCTCCCCGCCGGCCTCGAGAAAGTCGACGGCGGCCGCCACCTTCGGCGCCATGCTTCCCTCGCCGAACTCCCCCGATTCGAGGAGTTCGGCCGCCTCTTCGGCGGTGATGCGGTCGAGTCGCTGTTGCGCCTCAGTCCCGAAGTTCCGGTACGCGGCGTCGACGTCGGTGAGGAAAAGCAGGTCGTCGACGCCGAGGTCGGCGGCGAGCAGCCGCGAGGTGTGGTCCTTGTCGACGACCGCCTCGCGACCCACGAATTCGTCCCCACGCTTCACGACCGGGATTCCGCCGCCGCCGGCGCAGACGACCGGTCGGCCCGCTTCCGCAAGCGTGCGGACGTGATCGATCTCCAGGATCTCGAGAGGGGCCGGTGACGGCACCACCCGTCGGTAGCCGACCTGCCCCTCCTCGTCGGTGTCCTCGGCGACCGGAAACGGCTTCTCCGCAGCCGCCGACTCGTCGTAGAACGGTCCGATCCGTTTCGTCGGCTCCCCGAACGCCGGATCGTCGGGGTCGACCCGGGTCCTGGTGACCACGGTGGCCAGCGGTTCTCCGAGCGCGCGCCCGAGCGCCCCCTGAAGCAGGTAGCCGATCTGGGCCTGCGACTCGGCGACCAGCACGTCGAGGGATTTCGTCTCGACGGAGCCGGATTCCTCGTTCTGGAGGAGCAACCCGCCGACCTGCGGCCCGTTCCCGTGCGTGAGAATCGGCTCGTACCCCCCGGACGCGAGGCCGGCGATCTTCGGTGCGGTTCGACGGATCCGCCGGCGCTGGTCGTCGATCGATCCCCGCCCCGCTTCCACCAGGGCGTTGCCGCCCATCGCGACGACGATCTGACCCATGGTTGGAGAGGGTTCCCCGGCGAGTGTAAAACCCCCCCGTCCTCCCGATACGGACGGTACCATCCCCGCTTTGCTGCCGAAGCCTGCTTCACCAGGTGGTCAATCCAGCTGGCGCTCGATGACCGCCCGGCGCTCCCGGATGCCCTCCGCCGACAGCGTCACCGCCTCCCCGTCGATCGACAGCGACAGCCGGGGCTCGTCGGTACACGAACCGAGGGCGTCGACGGGGACGGCGTCCCCGACGGTCGCCTCGACGGCCTCGCGGTCGGTCGTCTCGACGACGAGCCGCCCGGGCGTCTCCTCGAACGCGGCGAGCCGGTCCGGGAAGGAGACGTCGACCCCGCCGTCGCCGGTTACCATCTCCGCGAGCGTGACGACGAGCCCGCCGTGGCTCACGTCGTGTGCGGCCAGGGTCGAGTCCAGCGACGCGGCGCTCGCGAGCGCGTCCAGAGCCGCAGCGGGATCAGCCGGAAGCGACGGGAACCCGTCGCTCCCGCCAGTCCGTGCCAGGTACTCCGAGCCGCCGAGCCGCCGCGAACCCTCCCCCAGGAGGAGGAGGTCGGTGTCCGACCGTCCCGACAGCCCGATTCCGGGCGCGTCGTAGCCGCGCCTGGTCCCCACGACCGCCAGCGTCGGCGTCGGCGGCACGGGGCCCGCCGCCGAGTCGTTGTACAGCGAGACGTTGCCGCCCACGACTGGCACGTCCAGCGCGGCACACGCGTCGGCCAGCCCGTCGACCACGGCCGCGAACGCGCCGTAGACGTCGGGGTTCTCGGGGTTGCCGCCGTTGAGGCAGTCGACGGCTGCGAGCGGCCGAGCCCCGACGGCAGCGAGGTTGGCGACGTTCTCGATCGCGACCGCCCGCGCCCCGTCGTACGGCGCCGCGCCCGTCCAGCGAGGGTTCGCCCCCGAGGAGATCGCGAGCCCGACGCCCTCGCCGGCGTTCGCGTCGGGGTCCGGTGCGAGCTCCCGCAACGCCAGCACGGCGGCGTCCGCCCCTGGACGCACCGCCGTCCTGACGCCCACCTCGTGGTCGTACTGACGGTACACCCACCGCTTGCTCGCGGTCGTCGGGCTGGAGAGCACCGCGTCGACCGCGTCCTCGAGCGGGACGTCGGGCAGATCCCGCGTCGGCGCCTCCGGCTCGACCGTCGGGAGGTCGTTCAGCGGCGCGCCGTCCGCGAGGAACTCCGCCGGGACGTCGACGACCGTCCGGCGATCGTTCCCCCCGTCCGTGTCGTCCGCGAAAGTGCACACGTAGTTCCCCTCGGTCACCTCCCCGACGACCGAACAGCCGAGGTCGAACCGCTCCGCGAGTTCCTCGACCCGACCGACGTCCTCGGGGGCGACCTCGTAGCACATTCGCTCCTGCGACTCCGCGAGCAGGATCTCCAGCGGTCGCATGTTCGGCTCGCGCTGGTGGACCCGGTCGAGCTGGATTCGCGCGCCGAACCCCCCCTTCGCCACCATCTCCGAGGACGCCCCGCCCAACCCCGCGGCGCCCAAGTCCCGCGCGGAAACGACGACCCCCTCGTCCATCAGCGCCTCGTTGCACTCGATCAGGCGCTTTTCGGCGTACGGATCGCCCACCTGCACCGCGGGACGGTCCTCCGTCTCGGCGTCCTCTCCCAGATCCTCCGACGCGAACGACGCGCCGCCGAGCCCGTCGCGTCCGGTGGCGTTGCCCACGAGAACCAGCAGGTTGCCCGGCTCCCGCGCCTCGGCGGTGACGACCCGGTCGCCGTCGGTCAGACCGACGCACGCGACGTTGACGAGCGGGTTCCCCTCGTACCCCCCGTGGAAGTCGACGCTTCCGGCGACGGTCGGAACGCCGATGCAGTTGCCGTAGTGGCTGATCCCCTCGACGACCCCCTCCAGGAGGTACCGCGAGTGGTCCCGGTCGAAGTCGCCGAAGTAGAGGCTGTCCGCGAGCGCGATCGGATACGCACCCATGCTCAACGTGTCGCGAACGATCCCGCCGACCCCCGTCGCGGCCCCGTCGAACGGGTCGACGTAGGAGGGGTGGTTGTGGCTCTCGATCCCGAACGTGAGGTACGTGTCCGCGTAGTCGTCGGCGTCCCGGTCGCCGGCCGGGCGATCGGCCGCCTCCCGCCTCGGCACCGCGACCACCGCCGCGTCGTCGCCGGGGCCCACGACCACCTGCGGCCCCTCGCTCTCGAACGCCCCGAGCAGCGCCCGGGAGGAACGGTACGCGCAGTGCTCGCTCCAGAGGTTCTCGAACAGCGCCGCCTCGGCCGGCGTCGGCTCCCGGCCCAGTTCGGCGGTGATGCGCTCGTGGTCCGAATCGGAGAGGCTCATCCACTTATGTGGTCATATAGAGCGAATTAATGCTTTTCTATATGCACGAACGTGCAAACCAGCCCCGGAAGAGGAGCGACTGGCACCCGGTATCGTGATCCTTTTTAAGTACACGTCCGTATCGGAACCCGTGTTATCGGTCGAGCTACACGCCCACTCCGCGCTGTCCCACGACGGCCGCGACCCGGTCGAACTCCTGCTGGGGCAGGCCGAGGCCGTCGGCCTCGACGCGCTTGCGGTCACCGACCACGACGAGATCGACGCGAGTCTCGAGGCCGCGGAGCTGGCCCCGGAGTACGGACTCGTCGGGATCCCGGCCATGGAAGTGACCAGCGCGGCGGGGCACGTGCTGGCGTTCGGCGTGGAGGAGGTCGTCCCCGCCGGTCTCCCGTACGACGAGACGCTCGATCGGATCCACGGACAGGGGGGTATCGCCGTCGTTCCCCATCCGTTCCAGAAGTCGCGTCACGGCGTGGCCTCCAACGTGACCGAGGACCAGCTCGCGAACGCGGACGCGATCGAGGTGTACAACTCCCGGCTGCTCACCGGCAGGGCGAACCGACGGGCCGAGCGGTTCGCCCGGGAACGCGACCTCCCGATGACGGCCGGCAGCGACGCGCACATCTCGGAGATGGTCGGACAGGCGGTCACCGACGTCGACGCGTCCGCCCGAACGGTCGGGGCGATTCTCGAGGCCATCCTCGAGGGCGAGACGAGCGTCGTCGGGAAGCGGACCCCCTGGCACATCAGCTTCCGGCAGGCCGCCGGCGGCGCGAAGCGCCGAGTCTATCGCCGCGTCGAGGAGTTGCTCTCCGGGTCCACCCGTGGGTGACCCCTCGCGTCCGGTGAGCCGACCGACGCTGCGGGGAGCCGATCCGGGGACGGTTCGCGACGCGCTCGAGGGCCGGACGCCGCTGCCGGGAGCCGGTGAGGGGTTTCCCGCCGCCCTTTCGGGCTTCGCGGGCCGGCTGGACGGCGCGTTCATTCGGGACGTGCTGGGACGGGAACCGCTGTTTCTCGAGCGGGCGGTCGTCGAGGACGGCGGAGAGGTTGGTGGCGGCGTCGAGGACGGTGAGAAGGTTGGTGGCGGCGTCGAGGACGGCGGGGGGTCGACCGACCTCGACGAGGACGAATGCCCGACCCACGCCAGGGGCTGGGCGTTCGCGCCCGACACGCTCCAGAATCCAGTCCCGTTTCCGGCTGGGGTCGCGTGGTCCCCGCATGCGGACGGGGCGTGGGATCGACGCCGGAAGGTCTGGACGCTTCCGACGCCCCCGGTCGCCGACGACGACGCGTTCGAGAGGGTTCTGACCGCGCTGGCTCCGGCGCTCGGAATCGACGTCGGGGCTACGGAGGAGTTGTCCCGACCGACCGAGGACGGGGACGTCGCCGTCGCGTTCTCCGGGGGGATCGACTCGGCGCTTCTGGCCGCCGGTCGGCCGGGGGTCCCGCTTTACGTCGTCGGCTTCGAGGGGAGCCACGACCTGGCTGCCGCCCGCGAGGCGGCCGAGGCCATGGGTCGGCTCGACGACCTGCGCGAGATCAGACTGACCCACGACGAACTCCGCCGCTGGGTCCCGCGAGTGGCGAACGCCACCCGCCGGACGAACGCCATGGACGTGTCCATCGCGCTGCCGCTCGCGATCGTGGCGGAGCGCGCAGCCGCCGACGGCTGCGAGGCGCTGGCGGTCGGCCAGGGCGCCGACGAGCTGTTCGGCGGCTACGCCAAGGTCGTCGATCCGGCCGACGACGCCCGCGTCGACGCGACGACCGTGCGGGGGGCCGTGAGGGAATCGATCGCGACGCTCCCGGACCAGCTCGGTCGCGACGTGCCGGCGATTCGCGCCGCCGGGGTCGACGTCGTCGCCCCATACCTGCAGGACAGGGTCGTGGACGCCGCGCTCCGCCTCCCCGGCAGCCTGCTCGTCGAGGAGGGAACGCGGAAGGTCGCGCTCCGCCGGTTCGCCGCCCGGACCGGCGCGCTGCCGCGGTCGGTGTGGACCGCCGAAAAGAAGGCGCTCCAGTACGGAACCTACGTCTCGCGCGAACTCGACCGGCTCGCGCGCCGGAACGGCTTCAAGCGCCGAATGAACCGTCACGTCGACCGGTACGTCGAATCGCTCGTCGCCGAGACCGAGTAGGCGAAGACGGAATCGGCGGACTCGGCGTCGGCCGGCCCTACAGAGAAAGCAGGAGAGAGCCCACGACTTTAGTC
>JAZKTH010000043.1:0-15944 GCA_036625675.1 Haloferacaceae archaeon | reverse complement strand
GCGAGCGCGACGTACATCGCGTAGATCACGGGGGCGCTGGGGTTGATCGTGAAGGAGGTCGACACCTCGCCGACGTCGATACCCTCGAACAGCACATCCATGTCGCGAAGGGTGTCCACCGCGACGCCCTCCCTCCCGACCTCGCCGTCGGCCATGGGATCGTCGGAGTCGATCCCCATCAGCGACGGCATGTCGAACGCAGTCGAGAGGCCGGTCTGGCCGTTCTCGATGAGATAGTGGAACCGCTCGTTCGTCTCGTCGGCCGTCCCGAACCCGGCGAACTGCCGCATCGTCCACGTCCGCCCCCGGTACATCGTCGGGTACACTCCCCGGGTGTACGGCTCCTCGCCGGGGAACCCCAGGTCCTCCTCGTAGTCGAGGTCGGCGACGTCCTCCGGGGTGTACAGCCGGTCGACCTCGAGGTTCGACACGGTGGCGAACCGCTCGCGTCGCTCGCCGTGACGCTGTAGCGTCGGTTCGAGCGTCTCCGCCTCCCACTCCTCGCGCGCGCGGCGGATCGCCTCGAGTTCCTCCTGGTCGTACATGCACAGGAATTCTTCCCGACAATCCATTAAGGATTCGGCGGTGGCGGTCCCGCGGGCGGTCGGCTCCGGATCGGGCGGCCGTCACCCGAAGTTTTCGACCTTCGCCGCCTCGAAGTCACCGCCGGCGTCGACGACGGCGCGTTCCGCCAGCTCGAGAAACGGCGCGAAGCCGAACACGAACAGCTGTTCGCCCGGTTCGCCGGTGACGACCTCGGCGACCGCGACGTCGATCGGCGCGTCGGTGACGCGAACGGTCGCCCCCTGCTCCCGCAGCCGGGCGAGCCGCGACCCGTGGGCGGGGGCGCCCTCGTACCGGTAGACGACCGCCGCCTCGTTGCCCGCCGACAGCGCGCGCTCGGCGATCGCGACGGCCGGGCCCACGCCCGGCCCCCCGGCGAGCACGACCGCCCGCGGTGCCCCCTCGTAGTACTGGTCGCCGTACGGACCCGTCACCTCCAGGCTCACGCCCGGTTCCAGATCCGCGAGGAACTCACTGAACGGGCCGCTCTCCTCCGGGTCGATCCCCACGGTCACTTCGAACGTTTCGGCCACGGTCGGCGACGACAGGGTGTAAAAACGGCCGTACTCCTCGCCGTCGATCGTCGCCGTGAGCCGGACGAACTGCCCCGGCTCCGCTTCGAATCCGGCGGGAGTCGAAAACGTCACCGCGACGGTGTTCGCGCCGACGTCCTCGATCCCGGCCACTGCTACTGTCGCTTCCATGGCCGCGCTTGGGCCGGGACACACAAGGGCATTCCTCCCGGAGGGGTGTCCCCGGACCGACACGGTTAGTTCACGAACGTACAATAAAAACTCGTTTATAATGGTTTTTATTAGCTTCATATCGCAATATTCTCCATACAGGTGGGCATCCGTAAACCTCGGATCCGTCCCGTAGTCAGAAGGCTTTTGATCGCTCCGGAGGTAGGCCCTGGCATATGCCCGCGGACTTCAACTGGGCCATCGGCGGGGAGGCCGGCGACGGCATCGACTCGACCGGGAAGATCTTCGCACAGGCGCTCTCCCGGGCCGGCCGGCACGTCTTCACCTCGAAGGACTTCGCGTCGCGTATCCGGGGCGGGTACACGGCGTACAAGGTCCGGACGTCCGTCGATCGGGTGCAAAGCGTGGTGGACAGGCTCGACGTCCTCATCGCGTTGACGCCCCGCACCGTCGAGGAGAACCTCGACGAGTTACACGAGGGCTCGGTAGTCATTTACGACGGTTCGCGGACGACGATGCAGGACCTTGAGCTGCCGGAGGAGCTCGTGGGGCTGGACGTCCCGCTCAACGACCTCGCCGAGGAGGCCGGCGGTTCGATCATGCGCAACGTCGTCGCCCTGGGTGCCGCCTGCGAGGTGAGCGGTTTCCCGATCGAAAACCTGGACTCCGCCCTGGAGAAGCGGTTCGGGGACAAGGGAACCGCGATCGTGGAGAACAACGAGCAGGCCGCCCGGCTGGGCCGCGAGTACGTCGCCGACGAGTACGACCACGAGTTCGGCTACGATCTCGAGACGACCGGCGCGGACTACGTCCTGCTGAACGGCGACGAGGCGATCGGCATGGGCGCGATCGCGGCCGGCTGTCGCTTCTACGCGGGCTACCCGATCACGCCCGCGACCGACGTGATGGAATATCTCACCGGCCGGATCGAGAAGTACGGCGGGCACGTCGTCCAGGCGGAGGACGAGCTCGCGGCGATCAATCTCGCGCTGGGGGCCGCCCGGGCGGGCGCTCGATCGATGACGGCGACGTCGGGTCCGGGGATCGACCTGATGTCCGAGACGTTCGGGCTGGTCGCTACCTCGGAGACGCCGCTGGTCATCGCCAACGTGATGCGATCGGGACCCTCGACGGGGATGCCGACGAAACAGGAGCAGGGCGACCTGAACGCGATGCTGTACGGCGGGCACGGCGAGGTGCCGCGGTTCGTCCTCGCGCCCACGACCGTCTCGGAGTGTTTCTGGAAGACGGTCGAGGCGTTCAACCTCGCCGAGAAGTACCAGCTCCCCGTCTACCTGGCCTCGGACCTCTCGCTTGCGGTGACCGAGCAGACGTTCGCGCCCGAGACGTTCGACATGGACGAGGTCGAGATCGACCGCGGGTTCGTCGTCGACGAGGACTCGATCGACGATCACCGGACCCCGGACGGCCAGTTCAAGCCCCACGAGCTCACCGAGGACGGGATCAGCCCGCGGGCGTTCCCCGGCACCGAGGGCGGCGCCCACATGTCGACGGGGCTCGAACACGACGAGCTGGGTCGCCGTACCGAAGACACCGACATGCGGGTCGAGCAGGTCCAAAAGCGCAACCGAAAGGTCGAGACGGCCCGGCAGCGCGAGTCGTTCGACTACCGGGAGTTCGGCGACTCCGAGGCCGACACCCTCGTCGTCACGTGGGGATCGACCGAGGGGGCGCTCGTGGAAGCGCTGTCGTTCCTCCAGGAGGACGGGATCGACGCGCGGGTGATCTCGGTGCCGTACGTCTACCCGCGACCGGACCTCACCGACGAGGTCGAGGCGGCAGAGACGACGATCGTCGTGGAGTGCAACGAGCGCGGACAGTTCGCCGACCTCCTCGAACACGACGTGCTCGAGCGCGTCGAGCGGATCAACAAGTACGACGGCGTCCAGTTCAAGGCCGACGAGCTGGCCGATCGAATCAGGGACGTGCTCGGATCGCGGGCGGAACAGGCGGAGGTGTCACAATGAGCTCCGACGTTAGATTCACGGATTTCAAATCCGACAAGCAGCCCACCTGGTGTCCCGGCTGCGGCGACTTCGGGACGATGAACGGCATGATGAAGGCGCTGGCGAACACCGGCAACGACCCGGACAACACGTTCGTCGTCGCCGGCATCGGCTGTTCGGGCAAGATCGGGACGTACATGCACAGCTACGCGCTCCACGGCGTCCACGGGCGGGCGCTGCCGGTCGGCGCGGGCGTGAAGATGGCCAACCCCGACCTCGAGGTGATGGTCGCCGGCGGCGACGGCGACGGCTACTCGATCGGCGCGGGCCACTTCGTCCACGCGGTCCGACGGAACGTCGACATGACGTACGTGGTGATGGACAACCGGATCTACGGGCTCACGAAGGGGCAGGCGTCGCCGACGTCCCGCCCGGACTTCGAGACGGCGACCACCCCCGAGGGGCCACAGCAGTCGCCGGTGAACCCGCTCGCGCTCGCGCTCGCGGCCGGCGGGACGTTCATCGCGCAGTCGTTCTCCTCGGACGCGATGCGCCACGCCGAGATCGTCCAGGAGGCGATCGAGCACGACGGCTTCGGCTTCGTCAACGTCTTCTCCCCGTGCGTGACGTTCAACGACGTCGACACGTACGACTACTTCCGGGACAACCTGGCGGACCTGGCGGAGACCGACCACGATCCGACCGACGACGCGGCCGCCAAGGAGAAGATCCTGGACAGCTCGCGGGAGTACCAGGGCGTACTCTACCGCGACCCGGTCGCGCCCACGTACGAGGAGAGCCACGGGATCGAGGGGAGCATGGCGGAGATCCCCGACGGCGCTCCCGAGGACGCGACGGATCTGGTGCGGGAGTTCTACTAGCTCCCCCCGTTTTTGCTCTCCGGGCGTTCGACACCGCCGATCGGCGTCGTCCCTCCGATCGGTGAGGGAACCGACGCACTTCAGCGGCGACGGTGCTCCTGAAGAGAATTTCAGTAACGCCGCTTACAGAAATATCATTCAGATTATGTTTATGGGCGTCCGGTCCATCTCCGAAACTGTGATGCAACACTCGCCCCGTTCCCTGCAACGCGAGCGTTCGACCGAATCGTCGCATCGAACCGACTGGACGTCCGGCGGCCTGCTCGGCTACGTGGCGGTCTTTCTGCTGCTGCCGCTGCCCTTCCTCGACCCGACGGTCGCGAGCGGCGCGGTTCTGGGGGCGGCCGCGCTCGGGATTCTGGCGCGCGTGGCCGACCGCTGACTGCGACTCGTGGGCGTCCCGTCGCCGGCGTACCCGATCGCCTCCCCCTTTTTGCCATCGCCCGTCGGCTTCCGACGTCGTCGACGCTTTCGTGTACCGGGGCGTCTCCCGTGGCAACCACATACATAAGGGACGGCCACTCAGCATCCCGCATGACCGGTCCGGAGTTCGTTCGGAAGACGGATCCCGAGGAGGCGTTCACGGCGCTGGCGGACGAGACGCGCGTCGAGATCGTCCGTGCGCTGTGGGAGGCGGACGACCACGAGGCGACGTTTTCCGAACTCCGCGACGGGGTCGGGATGCGGGATTCGGGGCAGTTCAACTACCACCTCGACAGGCTCGTCGGCACCTTCGTCGAGAGCACCGCCGACGGCTACGAACTCACCGAGGCGGGGATCTGGGCCAACGGGGCGATCGAGCGGGGGTCGTACACGATGGAGGGGACGCTCGAACCGATCGCGCTCGAACGGCCGTGCCGCACCTGCGGGGGCCCCCGAACGCTGTACTACGAGGGGGAGACCGTCCGCATCGAGTGTGAGTCCTGTCCCGTCAAAAGCGAGTTCGCGGTGCCGCCCAGCGTCTTCGTCGGCGTCGACCGCGAGGCGGTTCCGGACGCCGCGGGCCGGTACCTCCGTTCGATGTTCCAGCACCTCGGCAACGGCTTCTGCTGGTACTGCGACGGTCGGGTCGACGAGCGCGTTTCGCCCGCAGTCAGCCCCGACGAGGAACCGCCCGAGGACGCCCCGACGAAACTTTTCGAACGGCTACTGGAGTTCCCGACCGTCGAGTACGAGTGCGAACGGTGCGGAGCCTCATCCCGGACGGGGATCGCACACGCTCTGCTGGACCACCCGGCGGTCAAAAGCTTCCACCACGACCACGATGCGACCGTCGAAGGGCAGGCGATCTGGGAGTACGCGGCGCTGGACATCGACCGGGCGCGGATCCTCGACCGGGAGCCGTTTCGGGCAGCGGTCTCCTACGACCTGGCCGGCGATTCGCTGTCGCTCGTCGTCGACGAGAACTGCGACGTGATCGACGCCGGCTGACGCCGGAGACGGCGTCCAGTCTCCCCGTCCCGTCGCCGATAGCCTTTTATTGATGAGCAGACTTGTACATCACAAGACGAACTCATACACTGGTGTCAAAAAATGGCTATCGAATCCTACATCGAACGGGTGACGGACGGGGAGGACCTGACGCAACGCGAGGCGCGGGAGGCGGCCTCGCTCGTCTTCGAGGAGGCGACGGAGGCGCAGATCGGGGCGCTGCTGGCTGCGTTGCGGGCGAAGGGGGAGACCGACGCGGAGGTCGCCGGTTTCGCACAGGGGATGCGCGAGGCCGCGCGGACGATCGCGCCCGACCGGGCGCCCCTCGTGGACACCTGCGGAACCGGGGGCGACGCCCACGACACGATCAACGTCTCGACGACCAGCGCGATCGTGGCCGCCGGGGCGGGAGCGTCGGTCGCGAAGCACGGCAACTACTCGGTCTCCTCCTCCTCGGGCAGCGCCGACGTGCTCGAGGTGGCGGGCGTCGATATCGACGCCGAGCCGCCGGCCGTCGAGCGGGCGATCGAGTCGGACGGGATCGGATTCATGCTCGCGCCGGTGTTCCACCCGGCGATGAAGGCGGTGATCGGTCCGCGGCGGGAGCTTTCCATGCGGACAGTGTTCAACGTGCTCGGCCCGCTCACGAACCCGGCCGGCGCCGACGCGCAGGTGCTCGGCGTGTACGACCCGGACCTCGTCCCGCGGATCGCCGGATCGCTCACCCGAATGCCCGTCGAGCACGCGCTGGTGGTCCACGGCGACGGAATCGACGAGATCGGGCTCCACGGCCGGACGACCGTCGCCGAAGTGGAGGGCGACGAGGTCACAGAGTACACGCTGACGCCGGCGGAGCTGGGGCTCGATCCGGCGCCCATCGACGCGGTCGCCGGCGGCACGCCGGAGGAGAACGCCGCCGACCTGGAGGCGATCGTCTCCGGGGAGCGCGACGGGGCGAAGCGCGACATCGTCCTCGCCAACGCCGGCGCCGCGATCTACGTCGCCGGGCTGGCCGATGACCTGCGGGAGGGCGTCGAACGCGCCGCCGCTGCGATCGACGGCGGGGCGGCCGCGGAGACGTTCGAGCGCATGCGGGGATCGTGATGGCCCGGGTGAAGATCTGCGGCATCACCCGGGGGGCGGACCTCCGGGCGGCGGTCGAGGCGGGGGCGGACGCCGTCGGCGTGATCGCCTCGGTTCCGGTCGACACCCCGCGGGAGGTCGACGTCGCGGAGGCGGCGGAACTCGTGGCCGAGGTCCCGCCGTTCGTCACGAGCACCCTCGTGACGATGCCCGACTCGCCGGAGGACGCCGTCGACGTCGCACGGACGGTGCGTCCGGAGGTGCTCCAGTTGCACGGGGACTTCGACGCCGAGCAACTGGGATACGTCCGCAGCGAGACGGGCGCGAAGCTGGTCGTCGTGGTCGATCACACCGAAGTGGACCGCGCCCGGGAGATCGATTCGGCCGCCGACGCCCTCCTGGTCGACTCCACGACTGACGACGGCGCCGGGGGGACGGGCGAAACTCACGACTGGGCGGCCACCCGCGAGCTCGCCCGGGAGCTCACGTCGCCCGTTGTACTGGCCGGGGGACTCACCCCCGACAACGTCGCCGAGGCGGTCCGGGTCGCCCAGCCGTTCGCGGTCGACGTCGCGAGCGGGGTCGAGCTCTCCGGCGGGATCAAGGACCACACGGCGCTCGCGACGTTCGTCAGAAACGCCACGGAGCCTCCGGAGGCCCGGCCGTGAACCCGTCCGAGCCGGCGGAACGCGGCGAGTTCGAATTCGATCGCTCCCGATCGGAGTTCCTGGAACTCGCCGGGGACGCCAACCGCCCGGCGGTCGTTCGGCTGGCGGCGACCCTCGACGTCGACGTCTCGCCGCTTTCGGCCTACGCGGCGTTGACCGACGGCGACGGCGATTACACGTTCCTGCTGGAGAGCGCCAGGAAGGTGGCCTCCAGCGACCCCGACGGCGCGTTCGCCCCGGAACCGGACGTCCAGCGACACGCCCGGTACTCCTTCGTCGGGTACGACCCGGAGGCGGTCGTCTCGGTGTATCCCGACAGAACCGAGGTGGAGTCGTTCGGATCGGCCGCCTCCCTCGTCGACGCCGACGCCGGCGGAGACACCCTCGACCGGCTCCGGGCGGCGATGCCGGACGTCGAGGCGGTCGGCTTTCCCGACACCGAGCGCCAGCAACTGTCGGGCGGGCTGGTCGGATTTCTCTCTTACGACGCCGTCTACGACCTCTGGCTCGAGGAGGTCGGGGTCGATCGGCCGGAGCCGGTCGTTCCCGACGCCCAGTACTGTCTGACGACGCGGACGGTCGTGTTCGACGACGTCTCCGGGACCGTCGAGCTGGTGTTCACCCCGATCCTGGGTCCGGGTGACGACGCCGCGGAGCGGTACGACGCGCTCTCGGCGGAGGCGGGCGCCGTCGCCGGCGTCCTCTCTACGGCGTCGGAATCCGGCGCCGGCGATCCCTCCTCGGGAACCGTCACTCTCGCGGCCGAGCGCGCCGGCGAACGCCCGGAGTACGAGGAGGCGGTCCGGCGGGCGAAACAGCACGTCCTCGACGGCGACATCTACCAGGGCGTGATCTCCCGGACCCGCGAGTTCGAGGGCGAAATCGATCCGCTCGCGCTGTACGCGGCGCTGCGGGACGTGAACCCGTCCCCGTACATGTACCTCCTCTCGTACGGCGACCGGTCGATCGTCGGCGCGAGCCCCGAAACGCTCGTTTCTGTCACGGACCGACGGCTCGTCTCGAATCCGATCGCCGGAACGGGTCCCCGTGGCGACGGGCCGGCGGAGGATCGCCGCCTGGCGGGCGAGATGCTCGCGGACGACAAGGAACGGGCCGAACACACGATGCTCGTGGATCTGGCCCGAAACGACGTCCGCCGGGTGTCCGTACCGGGATCGGTCCGGGTCGAGGAGTTCATGAACGTCCTCAAGTACAGCCACGTCCAGCACATCGAGTCGACGGTGACCGGCGTGCTGTCGGAGGAGGCCGACGCGTTCGACGCCACGCGGGCGACGTTTCCGGCCGGAACGCTCACCGGGGCGCCGAAGATCCGTGCGATGGAGATCGTCGACGAGCTGGAGGAGACCCCTCGCGGCGTCTACGGCGGGGGCGTCGGCTACTTCTCCTGGACCGGCGACGCCGACATGGCGATCGTGATTCGGACCGCCACGATCGATCACGCCGGGACGACCGATCGTCTGACCGTCCGGGCCGGCGCCGGTCTGGTGGCGGACAGCGACCCGACCGCCGAGTACGAGGAGACCGAACGGAAGATGGACGGCGTTCTCGCCGCCGTGAGACGCGTGGAGTCGCGGACCGACGCGGAGACGGAACGTGAGAACGGAGACGAACGCGGGAGCGAGCGGGAACGCGGAACGGAGGCGTCCGGATGAAGGTGCTCGTCGTCGACAACTTCGACTCCTTCACGTACAACCTGGTCGAGTACTTCTCCGAACAGCGGGTCGGCGGCGACGGCGAGGGGAACGCGGAACACGTCGAGATCGACGTGGTGAAGAACACCGCCTCCCTCGCGAGGATCTCCTCGACGGAGCCGGACGCGGTCGTCATCAGCCCGGGGCCGGGACACCCGAAGAACGCCCGCGACGTCGGCGTCACCATGGACGTGCTGAGGGAGGTGAGCCCGACCACGCCGACGCTGGGCGTCTGTCTGGGTCTCGAGGCGGCGGTACACGAGTACGGCGGACGCGTCGGTCACGCGCCGTCGCCGATCCATGGGAAGGCCTCGCGGATCGATCACGACGGGTGGGGCGTCTTCGTCGGGCTCGAGGACGGATTCAGCGCCGCGCGGTACCACTCGCTGGTGGCCGAAACCGTCCCGGACTGCTTCGAGGTGTCCGCCACGACGGAGCAGGCCGGCGAAACCCTGGTGATGGGCGTGCGCCACCGCGACTACCCGATCGAGTGCGTCCAGTTTCACCCCGAGAGCGTCCTCACCGGCGTGGGGCACGACGTCGTGCGGAACTTCCTCGAGCAATACGTGCTGGAGCGGCGAGCCGAGGACGTTGAAGCACCCGGGACCGGCGACCGCCCCCGTCGGTGAGGGCGTCGGAAACGACGAACGCCCCGCTCACCGGGTCGCCGATTTCCACGTCCTGAGGTCGATCCGGTCGCCGTCGAGCTCGTCGGCGTCGGCCTCGAGGGCGGCCCACAGGAACATCGGCGCGACCGCCTCGGGTTCGCGTGCCCGTTCCGCTCCGGTGAGTTCGGTCGCGACGAGGCCGGGATCCACCACCCCGACAGTCGCCTCCAGGTCGGCGGCGAATCCCCGGGCGACCGCCTCCGCGCCCGCCTTCGAAACGCCGTACGCGCCCATTCCGGGCTTCGATTCGTGGGCAACGGTGCCGGACGGAACCAGGACCCTGGCGTCGGCGGACAGGTGCGGCGCCGCCTCGCGGATGGCCGTGAACACGCCCCGGACGTTCGTCCGGAGGGTGTCGTCGAAGGAGGTGTACGACTCCGAATCGAGCGGTATCTCCCCGGGCGTCCCGTGGACGACGCCGGCGTTGGCGATCAACACGCCGATCCCGGCCGACTCGCCCTCCCTCGCGGCGTGTTCCATCAGCCGCTCGACTTCGAACTCGTCCCGGACGTCGGCCCGGAGTCCGGACGCCGAGCCCTCCAGCTCCGAGAGCTTCGAGACCGTTTCCGAAACCGCCTCGGAGTCCCGCGAACAGACGACGACGTGGTCGCCACGCTCGACGAACGCGCGAGCGACGGCGTTTCCGATACCCCGGGTTCCGCCGGTGACGACGATCGTCAGTGCCATGTACTCCCTTGGGTCGGAACGACCTTAGTTGTTCGAGTCCCCGACGCGGCGGCCCCCGATCCCGGCGCCGGGAGGGCAAGATTCACACGTGCTACCGCCCTATCTGGACGCATGGATACGTCCACGGATCTCGGTTCCTTCGCCGGGGAAACCGTCGTCGTGATCGGAGGCGGCTTCGGGGGCCTCTCGACGGCCTGTTACCTCGCGCACGCCGGCGCTGACGTGACCCTCCTCGAGAAGAACGAACAGCTCGGGGGGCGCGCGAGCCGGCTCGAGGTCGACGGCTTTCGGTTCGACATGGGTCCGTCCTGGTACCTGATGCCCGACGTCTTCGAGCGGTTCTTCGGTCACTTCGGCCGCGATCCTGCCGATTACTACTCGCTCACCAGGCTCGACCCCCACTACCGCATCTTCTTCAAGGACGGCGACAGCGTCGACCTGACGCCGGACCTCGAGTCGAACAAGCAGCTGTTCGAGTCCTACGAGCCCGGCGCCGGGGAGGCGCTGGAGCGCTACCTCGAGACGTCGGAGCGCAACTACGAGATCGGGATGCGCGAGTTCGTCTACGAGGACCGGCCCCGGCTCCGCGACTACGTCGACCCCGACGTGCTCCGGTACTCGCGACACCTCTCGCTTCTGGGGACGATGCAGGGCCACGTCGAGAAGTACTTCTCCCACCCCAAGCTCCAGCAGGTCATGCAGTACACGCTGGTGTTCCTCGGCGGGTCGCCACACAACACCCCCGCGCTGTACAATTTAATGAGCCACGTCGACTTCAACATGGGCGTCTACTACCCCGACGGGGGGATCGGCGCGGTCGTCGACGGGATCGTCGACCTCGCCGCGGAGCTCGGCGTCGACATGCACACCGACCAGCCGGTCCGGAAGATCGCCGGGCGCCGCGGAGGGTTCGCCGTCCGGACGGAGACCGGCGGGGAGTTCCTCGCGGATCTGGTGGTCTCCGACGCGGACTACGCCCACACCGAGATGGAGCTTCTACCGCCGGAGAAGCGCCAGTATCCCGAGGAGTACTGGGAATCCCGAACGTACGCCCCCTCGGCGTACCTCCTGTACATGGGCGTGGAGGGCGACGTCGAGCCCCTCGAGCACCACACGCTGGTGTTGCCGACCGACTGGGACGACCACTTCGCGCAGATCTTCGAGGAGCCCGCCTGGCCGGACGACCCGGCCTACTACCTGTGTGTCCCCTCGAAGACGGACGACGCGGTCGCCCCGGAGGGGCACAGCAATCTCTTCGCCCTGGTTCCGATCGCTCCGGGGCTCGAGGACACGCCGGAGCGCCGGGCGGCGTTCCGGGAACAGCTGTTCGACGACGTCGAGGCGAACACCGGTGTCGACCTCCGCGACCGACTCGTCGTGGAGGAGACGTTCTGCGTCGACGACTTCGCCGACCGGTACAACGCTTACGCGGGCTCCGCGCTGGGGCTGGCTCACACCCTCCCGCAGACCGCGCTCCTGCGGCCGAACCGCGCGTCCTCGACCGTCGACGGGCTCTTCTTCACCGGATCATACACCACGCCCGGGATCGGTGTCCCGATGTGTCTGATAAGCGGCCAGCTGACGGCCGAACGGATGGCGGAGTGACCAGGTTCGATCGGGAGGCGACGATGCACGACGACTCCACGACGGATGACACCACGACGGACGGCACGGCGAACGCGAGGTCGGCTCTCGACAGGCTGGCGTACCTGTTCTGGATGTCGCGGCCGCGGTTCTGGCTGTACCTCGCCGGTCCGGTGGTGGTGGGCGTGGCGTTCGGTGCGGAGACGGTGCCGGAACTGTTTGCATTCGAGAACGTGCTGCTCGCGGCGTACTTCTTCCTGCCGGCGAACGTGCTGCTGTACGGCGTCAACGACGTGTTCGACGCGGACATCGACGCGAACAATCCGAAGAAGGAAAATCGCGAGGTGCGATGGACGGGGGATCGGATCGTTCTCGCGGTCGTCCTCGTCTCCGGTGCTCTCGGAATCGGCCTGTTCGCGGCGACCCCGGCCGCGGCGTGGCCGTGGCTCGCTGCCTTCTTTGTCCTCGCGGTCGGGTACAGCGCGCCGCCGTTGCGGTTCAAGACGACACCGTTCCTCGATTCAGTCTCCAACGGGTTGTACGTCCTTCCGGGCCTGGCCGCCTACGCGACCGTCGCGGGGACACAGCCTCCCGCCGCCGCGATCGCCGGGGCGTGGCTGTGGACGATGGGAATGCACACCTTCTCCGCGATCCCGGACGTCGAACCCGACCGCGCGGCCGGCATCCGAACGACCGCGACCGTCCTCGGCGAGTCGCGGACGTTCGCGTACTGCGGGCTCGTGTGGTCGCTCGCGGCCGTCGGGTTCGGCCTCGTCGACGTGCGTCTCGGGGTTCCCCTCCTCGTGTATCCGGCGGCAGTGGTTCTGGTTTTCCTGTCGGGCGTCGACGTCGAGCGTGCCTACTGGTGGTATCCAGCACTCAACACGATCGTCGGCGCGGTGTTGACTCTCGGCGCGCTGTGGCGGATCGTCCCCCTGCCGGAGGTGCTCCCGTGAGCGAGCGAACCGCACGCGAGCGGGTCGCGGAGCCGGTTCGCGAACGGCTGCCGGACACGCGCGCCGACCTCGAGCGCTCGTTCGATCGCACCGTCCTGGAGAACCGATTCGCCATCGCCGTCGTCTTCCCGGCCGTCGGCGCGCTGATGCTGGTCGCGAGCGCCGAGGGTCTGCTCCCGGAGCCGCTTTCGTTCAATCCCTGGCTACTGCTTTTGGGCGTCGCAGTGATGCGTTCCCCGCTCGCTGCCGGGGGACTTCCGCTCCTGGACCGTCGGGCCGGCGCCTGGCTCGGAGGACTGGTGGCGTACACCTACGCGATCGAGTATGTCGGGATCCTGACCGGGTGGCCGTACGGCTACTTCGAGTACGGCGTGAGTCTGGGCCCGATGATCGGCGGCGTCCCGGTCGCGCTGCCGCTTTTCTTCGTTCCGCTCGTGGCGAACGCGTACCTGCTTTGCCTCCTGCTCTTGGGCCGGTGGTCGAACTCGACGCCGGCCCGGCTCGGGACCGTGATCGCCTTCGTCGTCGCGATGGACGTGGTGCTGGACCCCGGCGCCGTCTCGCTCGGCTTCTGGGGGTACGACGGCGGCGGCCCGTTCTACGGCGTCCCGGTGTCGAACTACCTCGGCTGGGTACTGTCGGCGACGGTGGCGGTCGTCGCCCTCGATCGGGGCTTCGACCGGGCCGGACTGCTGCGGCGGCTCGAATCCACGCCGTTCATGCTCGACGACATGGTGAGCTTCGTGATCCTGTGGGGTGGAATCAACGTCTGGTTCGGGAACGTCGTCCCCGCGGTGTTCGCGGTCGGCATGGCGATCGGACTCGTGAAAACCGACCGGTTCGACTCGGAGCTACTGCGACCGCTGCGCCGGTAGCCCCGCGAAAAGGTCATGTGGGCCGGCCCCCGAGGAAAAACGTGTCAGAAACGCCGATAGACGGCCGCCCGTGCCCCCTCTGCGGGCGGGGGATGACCCGCCGTCACTGCAAGTACGTCTGCCCCTCCCACGGCGTCGTCTACGACTGTTCGGACACGTTCTGGGCGTGAAATGAACCGAAGGCGGCGGGACGCGGGCGCTGTTTTCGGTCCGGCCATGCGACACGTGCACGAACTGTTATATGCCTGGCAGCCGTAATATGCAGGTGTAAGATGCGCCGCCGGAACTGTACCTCGACAACGAAATCGAAGCCCCTCTACCCATGGTAGCAGACGAGCAGGTCGCCCGAAGCAAAGCGATCCAGCAACGCACGGGAAAGACGTTCCACGTCGCGACCCGCCTGCTCCCCGCGCGGGTTCGCGAGGCGACGTACGTCCTGTATGCGTTCTTCAGGGTGGCGGACGAGGTCGTCGACCATCCCGACGGAGCGAGTCCGGCCGAACAGCGCGAGGAACTCGAGCGGATTCGCCGGGCCGCGCTTGGCGAGGACCCAACCGACGATCCGGTGCTTGCCGCCTTTTCCGAGCTCCGGGTCGAGCACGGAATCAGCGAGGAGGACGTGAACGTCTTCGTCGACGCGATGGTGACCGACATCGAGAAGTCCCAGTACGAGACTTACGAGGAGCTCGAGGTGTACATGGACGGATCCGCAGCCGCCGTCGGACGGATGATGACCGACGTGATGGATCCCGACAACAGGGAGGAGGCGCTCCCCCACGCGACCGCTCTCGGGGAGGCGTTCCAGCTGACGAACTTCCTCCGGGACGTGCGCGAGGACGTCGTCGAACGCGACCGGATCTACCTCCCGCAGTCGACGCTCTCCGAGCACGGCGTCACCGAAAAGCAGATCCGGGCCTTCCGAACCGACGCCGACTTCGAGGCGGCGATGCGGGCGGAACTCAGACGCGCCGAGCAGCTCTACCGGAACGGCGTCGCCGGGATCAAATACCTCCCCAGGGACTGTCAGCTCGCCGTTTTGCTCTCGGCGGTGCTGTACGCCGACCACCATCGGCTCATCCGGGAACGGGGGTACGACGTTCTCTCGGAGACGCCGCAGCTATCGCTTCCCCGGAAGCTGTACTTGCTGGCGAAGACGCGCTGGAAGTGGTTCTGGAACAAGGATCCGGAGACCGTGTTCCGCGACGTTGCGGTCGGGTTCGGCGAGGAACGTCCGCTGCCCGGTCACGGTCCCCACGATCCGCCCGCAGTCGGGACGGACTGAGAACGGCAGCGGTCGAACCGCGCGGTTCAGCCCCCGATCAACACTCCGACCAGCCGCAGGACTCGCAGGTCTTGCAGCCCTCCGAGAAGTACAGCGACATCGATCCGCATTCGGGACACTCGGGCGACTCACCGGCGTCGATGAGCGCCTGGGTGGCGTCCACGTCGCCGCCGTCGTCGGCACCGCCGAGGTTCGTGTCGCCGTGGTCGAACGCACCGACGCCGCCGTCCGTCTCGCCGTCGTCCGTCCCGGCACCGTCTCCGAGCGAGTCGAACGCGGCACCGGCTGCCTCCTCGAGCCGCTGTTGCTGCGGGTAGCCCTTCTCGATCTCTTCGTCGAGGTACCGCCGCATCGCGGTTCCGATCGCGTCCGGGATCGACTGGATCTGCTCTCCTTTGTCCCACGCCACCTTCGGCGACCTGGTTCCCTGCAGTTCGTCCACGATCTCGTGGGGATCGACCCCCGACCGCAGCGCGGTGGAGATGACCTTCGCCAGCGCCTCGGTGAAGGAATTGGTGAACCCTCCGGAGTGGCCGATGTTGGCGAACAGCTCGAAGGGCTCGCCGCGCTCGTCCTCGTTTATGGTCACGTACATCTTCCCGTAGCCGGTGTCGATCCGCTGGGTGACGCCGGTGAGGGAGTCGGGCCGTGCCCGACGCTCGGTGTACTTGCGGCCCTCTCCGTCGGCCGCCTCCAGCAGCGCCTCGATCTCGCCGTTCAGCGCCTCCCGCACGTCCTCGTTCTCGAGGAACGACTCGAACCCGCCGAACACCTCCTGGACGTTCTCCACGATCGCCTCGGCGGCCTCGCTCTCGTCGGCGAACTCGGTGTTCTTCGCGCGGGTGGTCAACACCTGCTTCGAGCGCGTGCCGTCGCGGTAGA
>JAZKTH010000219.1:0-2540 GCA_036625675.1 Haloferacaceae archaeon | reverse complement strand
CCCCGGGCTCCGGAGCTGGCTCCGGGAGTTCCCCCTGGACGAGAACAGCGTTCGGGCGCTCGCGCGCATTTTCGACGAGCAGCGGCGCTACGCCGGCGTCGAGAGCGTCTCTACGCCGGAGCGTCTCGTCGTCGAGGAGGTTCGCGACCGGGAGCAGTACCGGCGCCACTACCACGTCCACTCCCTGTACGGTCGCCGGTTCAACGACGGGCTCTCCCGGCTGGTGGCCCACCGATTTTCCAGACGGGCGACCGCGAACGTCCAGGTCGCTGTCGCGGACAACGGGTTCACGCTGTCGATGCCGCTGAACCGCCGGATGGACGTGGCGAACGTTCTCCGCGACATCGAGCCCGGGGAGGCCGCCGGCGACCTCCGGGAGGCGCTTTCCGGAACGGATCTGCTCGAGCGGTACTTCCGGATCAACGCCGTCAGGTCGCTGATGGTGCTGAAAAACTACAAGGGCCACCGGAAGACCGCCGCCCAGCAACAGGTCTCCGCGGAGATGCTGCTCTCGTTCGCCCGCGACCTCGAGGAGTTCGCCCCCCTGGAGGAGACGTACCGGGAGATCCTGGAGGACAAACTCCACGTCGCCGGGATCCGGGAGGTCCTGGAGTCGATCCAGTCGGGCGAGATCGAGGTCGTCCACGAGCGCGTGGACAGCCCTTCCCCACGGGCGTTCGGCCTCGCGACGCTGTCGGCCAGCGACGTCGTTCTCGCCGAGGACGAGTCAGCCGTGCTCCGGGAGTTTCACGAACGGGTGCGATCCGAGATCGACCCGAGCGACGAGTTCGACGGGGACCTCACCAGCGTGTGAATCGCGTCGGGAACGACGAGTACCCGGCTCCCGGCCGGGATCGCGTCGACCACGTCCGGGGTCGTGCGCACGAGCGGCGAGTCTACGGGTGCAGCTCCCCCGGCGTTCGTCACCCACAGGTCCGCGTCTCGCAGCGCTCTCGCGAGGACGAACGCCCGCTGTGCACCCGGCTCGTACCCGCGCTGGAGCCGTTCGTACAGCGACTCCGCGTCAGTCGCGTTCTCGAGGCGCCGCCGGAACCGGCGCTCCCCGGTTCCCGTGCCGGCCCCTTCCGGAAGGCGGGCGGGAACGACGATCCGTCCCCCGGGCGCTACCGGATCGTACGGACCGAGCAGGACGTAGGTCGCCGCCCGGCTCGCCTGATAGAGGTTCGCGTCCTTGGGGGCGGGAACGCCAGCGACCACCACGTCGTATTCCTCCCCGGAAACGCGGGCCGACGACGCGCTCCTCGCGGTCTCGGCCAGTTCCCGGACGACCGGTCGCGGTCGTCCCGCTGCCACGTCCAGGACGCCGGCCTCGCCCGTCGCCACGTTACAGCAGAAGTCCGGCCCGACGAGGTCGCCGGCCCGGTCGATCGTCTCGCGAAACGGGTTGTCCTCGATGCGCCCCAGGCGGACCCCCGGCCGCGAGAGCATCGCCGGCCCGTGGGTCTCGCGGATCAACGGCTCGCCCCCCGCGCCGATTGCGACGGTCTTGGCTCCGCCGGAGAAGCCGGCGTACTGGTGGGGTTCGACCACGCCCGTCGAGAGGACGACGTCGGCGTCGGCGACGGCCTCGTGCACCTCGATCGGTATCTCGTTCGGTTCGCCGTCGGCTTCGTCGCCGTCGTCGGCTTCGTCGCCGCCGTTTCCGACGGCGACGGTTCCGACCCGGACGACCTGGTCAGGATCGTGATTGATCGAAAGCGGCGCGTGTTCCCCCAGGCCCTCCCGGAGTTCCGCCTCCGTCATCGGCCGGTGGAGACCCAGTCCGACGACGATCGTGACGACGTCCCGGGGAGCGGGGAGCTCCTCGAGCATCGCGTCGAGGAGGACGTCGTCGGGGGCCGAGCGCGTGACGTCAGTGACGACGATCGCGACCTCGTCGCCCTGATCGACCAGGTCCCCCAGGTTCGGGCCGTGGGGCGCCGACAGCGCTCGCTTTGCCGCCTCGCGCACGTCGACGGTCGTTCCTCTATCGGGTTCCGCAACGTCGACCTCGCAGTCCGGCAGTTCGAATTCCAGCCGGCCGTCCCCGTACTGGACGTACATCGGTTTTCGGGATCACACCGCCCCGGGTTGATACTCCCCGAACTCTTCACGGAGCACGTCGCTTATCTCCTGGACGGTCGCGTACGCCTTCACCGCCTCGACGATCGGCGGCAGGAGGTTCCGGTCGCCCCTCGCGGCGTCCCGAACCGCCTCGAGCGTCGCGTCGACGGCCTCGTCGTCCCGATCGGCCTTCACCGCCCGGAGCCGTTCGCGCTGCCGGCGTTCGTCCTCCTCGGAGACCTCCTCGAGGTCGATCTCCGGATCCTCGTCCGTGGTGTACTCGTTCACGCCGACGACGATCCGCTCCCCGGTCTCGATCTCCCGCTGGCGCTCGTAGGCGACGTCCTGGATCTGTCGCTGGACCCACTGGCTCTCGACCGCCTCGAGCATCCCTCCGCGCCCGTCGACCTCCGCGATGAGTTCCCGCGCCTCGGATTCGATCCGGTCGGTCAGCGACTCCACGTAGTACGACCCGG
>JAZKTH010000042.1:0-16173 GCA_036625675.1 Haloferacaceae archaeon | reverse complement strand
GCGAAGTGGCGCTCCCACACGAAAAGCGTCGGCGGCAGGACGATCAGCGCCGCCAGATACGAGTAGATGACGCTGACGGCCATGAGCAGACCGAACTGTCCCAGCATCGGGCTCACGGCAAGCAGCAACGAGCCCACGCCGCCAGCGGTGGTGACGACGCTGCCCGTGATCCCGCCGCCGGCCCCCCGAAGCGTCGTCACCAGCGCGGCGTAGGTGTCCGGGTCGCGGTTGTACTCGTCGATGAATCGGTGGGTGACGTGGACCGAGTAGTCGACGCCGATGCCGATCGTGATCGACAGCACCGTCGCCGTGAGCGCGTTGAACGGGATGTCGAGTATCGGCATCGTCCCGGCGAGGAACGCGACGGTGACGACGATCGGGGCCAGGTTCGCGATCCCCAGCGAGGGGCGCCCCTCGAGGACGGCGTACACCACCACGAGGAACACGCCGGTGACGCCCAACGCGACGGCGAGGCTCACGACCGCCGACTCGAAGAGGAGTTCCGTCAGCGCCTGGAACACGACCACGTTCCCGGTCGCGATCGCGTTCAGCCGGTAGTCGACGGCCACGGAGCGGGCGTCGCGGGTGACCGCCTCCTGTCCGGCGTCCGCCTCGACGGCGTAGACGACCCGCGTCGCGCTCCGGTCCTCGGTGATGTAGTTCAGCGCCTCCTCGCGGGCTGGCGAGGAGAGCAGTGCGTCGTAGATCTCGCCGAGGTTCCGGTCGGGGACGTCGTTGTCGTTCAGGTCGTTCTCCTCGACCAGCGCCCCGAACTCCTCGTCCTCCCGGGCGCGACGCTGGATGACGGTGACGATGCTGCGGGCGGACGCCCGCTCCCCGTCGGCGACGAACGACGGCGGGGGGTCCCGTCCCGCCCGGTGGATCGACTCCAGGGCGTACGGCTCGCGCAGGGGTCCCTCCGCGTACACTGTCACCTCGTCGTCCTCGCCGGTCTCGAAGTTGTCGCTCAGGAAATTGACCGTCCCGGTTACGGTGTAATCTCCCGGCCCCAGCGGCTCCGGTATCGCGTCGATGTAGGCGGGCATCTCCTCGTACGGGAGGAAGTCCTCGTCGTCGAACTTCGTCTCGACGTCGGTCGCGAGCACGCCCATCCCCGCGGTCGCCACGAGCAACACGACCAGCATCGCGACCGGCGCCTTCCGCCCCGCGACGGCCCCGAGCGGGAGGATCCGCCCCAGCCTCGAGTCCTCGGCCCCGAGCGGCTGATTGCCGAACTCCGGGAAGCCGGTTTCCTCCCGGACGTCGTCGAGGAGCACCTTCGCGGCGGGCATGAACACCCCGAAGACGAGGAACGTGAACACGATCCCGATGCTCGCGACGACGCCGAACTCCTGAATCGGCCCGAGGTCGCTGGTCACGTTCGCGCCGAACCCGATCCCGGTGGTCCCCGTCACGATGAAGAAGGCCACCAGCAGCTGGTTCGAGGCGGCCCGCATCCCCTCGTGGATCCCCCTCCCCTCGACCCGCTCCTCGCGGTAGCGGTTGACCGCGTGGATGCCGAAGTCGATCCCGGCCGCGAGCAACAGCGGCGGCACCGCCACCATCATCTGGTTGAACTCGATTCCCGCCAGCCCGGTGAACCCGAACGTCCACACCACCGCCATGAAAAGCGAGACGAGCCCCAGCAGGAGGTCCACCGGGTCGCGGTAGGCCACGGTGAGGAAAAGCAGGATCAGCACCGACACCGCCGGGATCATGATCGAGAGCGAGTCGACGAGCGCGCGCTCGAACTCCGCGTCGAAGATGCCGCTCCCGAAGACGACGACGTCGCCTCCGACCGATCCCGCCATCGACTCGATCTCCCGCTGGATCCGGAGTTCGGCGCCGTCGTCGTCCGCCGGGATCGCGTGGTCGACCACGCCGATGCTCGCGGAGGCGGACACCTCTCGCTCGTTGTAGTCGTCGCTCAGCGACCGGGTCGCCTCGGGGTTCTCCCGGAGGTACGTCCGTGCGGCCCCCCGCACTTCCGCGGGCGTGGCCTCCTCGACTGCCCGCTTGCGCTCCTCGAGCGTTTCGGCGTCGTCGGCCAGCTCGTCGGCGATCCCCTGCGCCGGGCTCGACGTGTCGGTCACCCTCAGGCCGGGTTCGCGCTGGATCCGCTGTTGCAGCTCCAGCATCCGGAGCACGCCCCCCTTCGAGAGGACGTTCTCGCCCCGCTGGACGAGCTGCGTGGTCGCGTCGCCGTCGTCGAAGCTGCCCTCGAACTCCCGATCTATCCGGTCGAGCGCCTCCTGTTCCGGCACGTCGTCGGTGAACGCCCCGGTGCCGGCGTCGAACTCGATGTTCGCGAGCCCCACGGCGAACACGCCCGTGAGCAAGAGGAACGCGAGCACGACGGCGCGGGGTCGTTCGGTGATCCAGTAGTTGACCGCCGAAAGCACCGGCTCGTAGTCCCACCGGCCGCGGCTCATCGGCCGTCTGTCGCCGGCGTCCCCTCGCCGGAGGCGTCGTCGGGGTCGTCGCCGCCGTCCCCGACAGCGTCGACGCCGCCGTCCTCGACAGCGTCGACGCCGCCGTCGCCGAACAGTCCGTCGTCGACGCCCCCGGCGGTCGAGCCGTCGTCTCCCCCGCTCTCCTCAGCGCTGCGTCCACCACCGCCACCGCGTTCGGTTGCGCTCTTTCCCCGGCTCCCGCGGAGCCGATCGAGTCCGGGGAGCCGCTCCCGGTACCGCCACGCCACCGCGCCGCCGCCCCCGAGGAGGACGAGCGGCAGCCACGGCGGGAGCGTGGCCTCCTCCGACGGTGTCACCTCGACCGGCACCCGGTAGGTCCCGGAGAGCTTCGTCTCGTCGCGTTCGTCGTCGTATCGGAAGTCGATTTCGACGGGATAGGTTTTCGCGACTGCGCCGCCGGAGGCGCTCACCTCGAACACGAGCGTCGCGGTCCTCCCGGGCTCGATCTCGGTGACGAACGCCTCGTCGTCCGCGCTGGAGAGGGGACTGTTCGTGAACAGCTTGGCACGGACGTTCCGGAGCGTCTGGCCGTACGTGTTCTCGATCTCGACCTCGATTCGCGCCGTCCCGCCGGGTTCGATCGTCGCGTCGGTCGGACGCAGCGCGAACTCCTCGCGCTGTTGCCCGACCCTCACGAACACGTCGGTAGGGTCCGACAGCCGGACCTCGTCGCGGTGGTTACGGTACCGCGTCGTGAACTCGAGCTGGCGGGGGCCGGGCTCGGCGTCCTCGCTGACGCCGATCCGGAACCGGAACTCCGTCGACTCGCCCGCCTCCAGCGATCCGACCGCGTACCGGGTCTCTCGCGGGAAGATGTTCGAGAGGTCGCTGTCGTACACCACGACCACGTTCTCGACGTCGCGGTCGCCGGTGTTCGTCACGGTCCCCTCGAGCGTGCCGTCCTCGCCGACGTGCAGGGAGCTCTCCACGCCGTCGATAGAGAACGTCTGTTCGGCGAGCGGGCGCAGCCCGATCGTCCGGGTGCGCGGGTTGAGGTCTTCCCCCTCCGTGTTCCGCGCGTCGACGCTCACCTCGACGGAGTAGTTGCGCTGGAGCGCCTCGTCGGTCGCGCCGGTCCGGTAGTACAGCCGGACGGTCTCGCCGGCCTCCCAGTCGCCCACGTACGCCTCCGACGTCGGTGGGCCGGCCCCCTCGGGCTGGAGAGTCACCTCGCCCGCCGTCACCGCCTCGCCCGTCGATCCGGAGCCGAAGACGATCGCCTGGTCCCCCGCGGTCACCGTCACCGCCGCCTCGGTCACGTCGCGGGGTCCGCCGTTGCGGACGTCGACCTGGAGAACGCCGTCGTCGCCGACGGCGACGTCGTGCTCGACCGAGATCACCTCGTACTGCTGTTTTTCCAGCGGCTGGACGCCGGTCCGGAGCGTCCGCTCGAACGCCTCGTCGTCGGCGGTGCGATACTCGAGGCCGACGGTCACCGCGTAGAACTTCCGGATCGCCTCCTCCCCCGTGCCCGCCCGGAACTCGATCGTCCGCGTCTCCCCGGGGTCCCAGTCGCCGACGAACGTCTCGGAGCTGGCGCCGCCGGAGCCGAAGAAGAAGCTCTGGTCCTGGCTCGTCGCCGTCACCGCGACGTCCTCGACGGGTTCGGACCCGGTGTGCTCGACGGTCAGCGAGAGGGTGCCCGACTCGTCGATGCCGACCGTGTGATCGACGTCGACCAGCTCGAACTGGTGGCCCGGGTGGGGACGGATCGCGGTCCGCAGGGTCTGCTGGGTCCGATCGCCCTCCGGATCGTCGTACTCGACGTCGAGGGTGACGGTGTAGTACTTCCGGATCGCGTCCGCCGTCGTTCCCGCCCGGAACTCGACGGTCTTCGTCTCCCCGGGCTCCCAGTCGTCCACGTAGGTCTCGGAGCTGGCGCCGCCGGAGCCGAAGAAGAAGTCCTGGTCTTGGCCCGTCGCCGTCACCGTGGCGTCCTCGATCGCCTCGGTGCCGGTGTTCTCCACCTCGAAAGTGACGACGCCGGAGCTGTCGATCCCGACGTCGTGGGTCACGTTCCTGGTCTCGAACCGGGCCTCGTCCTCGACGACGACCGTCAGCTCGTACGTCTCCGAGCGCTCCCGGACGTCCTCCTCGTAGGTGATCTCGTCGCCTCGCTGGGTGTAGTAGACGAACTGCGCGTCCCGATAGGTCACCTCGACGTCGACCTCGTACTCCCCGGGCTCTGCGTCCTCGTCGACGACTACCTCGAAGCTCTGGGGGCCGCTCGACTCGCCGTCCTCGATCGTGCCGACGAACTGCTCGCCGGTTTGCACGTCGATCGGCGCGTCGCTCGCGTCCTCGACGTCGATCCGGACCGACCTGGCCTCGGTCGCCCTGTCGATCGCTTCGGGCGGGTGCCGTCCCGCTGACTCCACCTCGCCGTCGTTCGCGACGAAGAAGTCGAGCGTCTCCGTTTCTCCCGCTTCTACCCCGTTCTCGGGCAGCGAGACGTCGAGGTCGGCGCTCCCCTGCACTGTCCCCGTCCGTGTCTCGTTCGCCCCGACGGCGTCGACCCCGGCGCCGATCCCGAGGCCGACCGTCGCGGCGACGAGGAACGCCAGCACCACGATCGAACCTGCGAATCGGGTTCCCCGCCGGACACTCATTGGCGCTCCTCGGGGATTGGATCGGATAACGGTTTTCAAACCATCAAAAACATATAATCAGTTTTTATATACTTTCTGTCGGTCCGGGTCGAATAGAGTGCTGATCGCAGAAGCGCCTATTCCGCTGCTTCGCCCGGGAATAATCCAGTACAGTTGTTATCCTGGGTATTGCCCCGGATCGGATTCCGGCGTGACCGTCCACATAGGTTCGTTTATCCTTGTGGAGTTTATAGGTGGTTTCGGAAGAGCAATGAGTAACGGTCGAACGGAGGAGCCGGACTCGACGCTGTGTGACCTCGGCCTGTCCAGCTACGAGGAGCGCGCCTACCGGGGACTGCTCTCGCTGGGCTCCGCGACCGCCACCGAGGTCGCCGAGGCCAGTGGCGTGCCGATGGGGCGGATCTACGACGCGCTCAACGGACTCGAGTCGCACGGGGCGGTGCGCACGCAGGACGGGAGCCACCCCACCGTTTACGTCGCCGTTGAGCCGGACGTAGTGGTGGATCGACTGCTCGAGGTGCGCACCCGGGAGCTGCGCGAACAGCTGGACCGGTACCAGTCGCGCCGGGAGGAGATCGTCGCGAACCTCCGGGAGATCGAGGTCCCCGACGACGAGTTCTGGACGGCGGTCATGGGGGCCTCGGACTCCGTTGAGCTGCTGCTCGAGCGAATCGACACCGCGGAGTCGTCGGTCACGATCGTGGCCGACACCGTCACGTCCCAGTTCGAACTCGACGAGCTCGGTCCCCTGGTCCTGGAGACGCTGTTCGACGCCTACCGCCGGGAGGTCGACATTTCCCTCCTGCTGTCCGAGGACGTACTGGAGGCGGTGCGGACGGAGCTCGGCGGGGGGCTCGACCGCCAGCCGTTCGACTGGTCGCTTTTCGAACTCCGCGCCAGCGACGACGTCCACGGCAACTTCGTGTTGATCGACGACGCCGAGATCTGCGTCACGATCCCGAACCCGCTCGCGCCGGACGACGTCTTCGGGATGGTGAACTTCCGGGACGCCCACTTCGCGGCCCGGGCCGACGCGGCGTTCGGACGGGCCTGGGAAGACGCCCGCCGGATCCGATCGCTGTCCGGGACTGTCGAGGGCTGATACTGTTTGTTGTAGACGGTTACCGGTCGACCGCCACGCCCTCGGGCGGTCGACACGGTGACTTCCGACAACAAACAGTATGTCACCCGGCGAGCGGCAGGTATTATACGCGTCCCCCTCGACCGTCCGGTGTGCAGGAGACGGTTCTCATCACCGGCTGTTCGTCGGGGATCGGGCGCGCGACGGCGCTTTCGTTCCTCGAGGAGGGGTGGACGGTGTACGCGACGGCGCGCAACCCGGCGGACATCGAGACGCTCGGGGAGCGCGGCTGCCAGCTCGCCACGCTCGACGTCACCGACGGGGACGACGTCGATCGCGTGGTGAACCGCATCCTCGACGAGGAGGGGCGGATCGACTGCCTGGTAAACAACGCGGGGTACGCACAGTTCGGTCCGATCGAGGACGTCCCCGTCGACGACGCCAGACGACAGTACGAGATCAACGTCCACGGCCCGCACCGGCTGTGTCGCGCCGTGTTACCGCACATGCGGCGGGAGGGGGACGGCACGATCGTCAACGTCTCCAGCGTCGCCGGTCGGCTGTCGTTCCCCTTCGGAGGGGTCTACTCCGGCTCGAAGTTCGCTCTGGAGGCGATGAGCGACGCGATGCGCAACGAGGTCGGCCGACACGGGATCGACGTCGTCGTGGTCGAACCCGGACCCGTCGAGACACAGTTCGCCGACCGTGCCGACGGGGAGATCGCGGACCTGGATCGCACTGACGCGTACGACTCGCTGTACGCTCTCTGGGAGGACGTCGGGCTACTCGGCGGACAGGGGCCGGGCGCGGTACCGCCAGGACGCGTCGCCGAGGACGTGGTCAACGCCGCCAGCGCCACCAAACCCCGTGCCAGGTACCCGGTCGGCCCGGTCGCCCGGGGGACGCTTCTGGCCCGGTTCCTCCCGGACGCGGCGCGCGACCGGCTCTCCGAGCTACTCGTCCGGTTCGTCGGGTAGCCCCGTCGTCGGGGCGTCACTCGTCGAGGCACGCCGCCACGACGCGCAGCGCCGCCTCCCCCTGGACCGTCCCGGCGAGCAGCGGGACCCGTCGCACGTCGCGCCCCCGGAACAGGTCGTTCGCCCGGCGCAGGGCCGCCTGCTGGACCTCCCACCGTCGCCGGCAGAAGGCGCAGTCGTCGTGGTTCGGGGCGAGCAGCCACTCCTCGTCCAGATCCCGGTCCTCGCCCGCGACGGTCGAGGGATCCTCCATCACCCGGTTCACCACGATCGTGCCGACCGGGATTCCGAACTCCTCCAGGCGGGCCACCAGCCGTTCCGACTCCACGACGCTCATCTCCTCGGGGATCATCACGACTCTGAAGTCGGTCCGGTCCGGGTCGCGCAACACCGCCCGCAGTCGCTCGATGCGTGCGCTCAGCTCCTCGAGGTCCGCCGCGTCGGCGGTCGACTGTTCGCCGCCGCCGAACAGCCCCTTCACGCCCTCCATCATCCCCGAGAACCGCTTGCGGAGTTTCAGCATCCGGCCGACCATCGACTCCATGATCTCCGGCAGCTCGAGCAGTCGTAGCGTGTGGCCGGTCGGCGCGGTGTCGACGACGACCCGGTCGAACCGCGGGTCGTCGAGATACTCGAGCAGCTGCTGCATCGCCGCCGCCTCGTCGGCCCCCGGCATCGTTCCGCCCAAAAGCGACTCCAGTCCGTCCCCGCCCAGCAGGCCGCCCAGCGGGTCCTCCGCCGATCCGCCTCCGCCCAGCGGCCCCCCGGTGCTCCCGCCGCCCGGCGAGTCGCCGGCGGGAGCGTCCCCTCCCTCGAACGGCTCCCCGTCGCCGAAGGGGCTGCCGGCGCCGAACAGCCCGACCTCGACGGCGGCGTCGGGGTCGATCTCGGCGGCGTACAGCGGGACGTCCTCCCGGATCCGGGCGGGTTCGGCGGGGACGTCGACGCCGAAGGTGTCCGACAGCGAGTGGGCCGGATCCGTCGAGACCACCAGCGTCGCCGTCCCCCCGGCTGCCGACGCCAGCCCGGTCGCGGCCGCCATCGTGGTCTTTCCCACGCCCCCTTTCCCCCCGTAGAGCACGTACTCCGGGGCGTCGACGCCCGTCGGCAGGTCCGCCGTCACCTCGACGTCCAGCGCGTCGTCCGGCTCGCCCCCGGCCCCGTCGTCCGTCCTGTCTTCCCCGTCGTCCGTCCTGTCTTCCCCGTCGTCCGCCTCGACGCGGTCGACCGGTTCGACGTCAATGTCGCTCATGCTCCCCTCGAGGTTCGGGAGTCACCTGTACCCGTCGGTCCAGACGTCGGCTTCGTACCCGTCGGTCCAGACGTCGGCTTCGTACCCGTCGGTCTCGAAACCGGGAGCGGGGACGACGAAAAGCGGTTCGGATGCGGGAGGCTACGGCGGGATCACGCGACGTTGAACCCCTTCTCGCGAAGGAACTCCTCTACGCGGCCGGAGTGGTTCCCCTGCAGCTCGATGGTGTCGTCTTCGACGGTGCCGCCGCAGGCGAACTTCGACTTGAGATCCGACGACAGGGAGTCCATGTCCACGTCCTTCGGGTCGAACCCTTCGATGACCGTTACCTCCTTTCCGTATCGACGCTCGTCTATGCGGATGCTGATCTGCTGGGACTCCTTGGCGACGTCCTCACAGACGCAGAGTTCCTCGGGCAGCCCGCACGTCGAGCAGACTTCTCCACCCATTACCTAACGGGTTCTTCCGGTCCGACTGCCTTAAGATTGCCGGGTACTGGAGCCCGTTCCGCCAGAACGCCCCGCGAGGGACCCTCCCCGGGGCCGCCGCTTCGCCTCGAGCGTCTCGAGCGCCTCGAGCGCCTCGAGCGGGAATCCGCCGCGTCGGCCGCGATCAGCGGAACCGTCCGAGGATCGGCGTCGATTTCCGGACGAGTCGATCGACCGTTTCGATGGCGGCATCGGCCTCTCTCCGGGAGATTTCGCCGCCGTAGCGCGCCCGCTCGTACGCCTCGAACACCCCCTCGATCCGGTCGTCGGCACCCCGTATCCGCATCGCCGTCAGATACGCCCGGGGAGTTTCGTTCCGTTTCCGGGGGCGATATCGTCGTCCCAGGTGGTACTCGAGCCGGAGGAACGCCCGTTCCACGTCGGTTGGGGGATCCCGGCGGCGACCCTGGAACTGTATCCGCGCCGAGCGGTACGCACGCCCCGTCCAGCCGGAACGGTGGGCGCCGAACGCGGCCCCGAACAGGAGCAGGATCCCGTATCCCACGGCGTCCCGCGAGGGCAGCCGCCGTTCTTCCCCGGTTTCGGGGGCCTCTCCCCTCCCCTCGAGGCCCTCGAACCCGCGCTGGTCAACGCCCGAGACCGGTTCGACGCCGGTCGCCCCGGGGTTCGGACCGGATCCGTTTTGCGGGTCGAGAACGTCGCCTTCCTGCGTTCCGTCGCTCCCCTGATCGACGTCGGCCGTCTCGGTTTCCGGGATCTCCTCCCGTTCGGGGCTCCACTCCTCGGGACCGGATCTCTCCACGTCGACCCCCTCGGAGTCGAGCTGGCGCGCCTCGGCGAGCCTGGCGTCCCTGACCTGGTCGCGCGGGGCGCTCGGCGTCGGATCGAAGGTGACCCACCCGTGCTCCGGGACGTACATCTCGACCCACGCGTGCGCGTTCTGTCCCCGGACCGCCCACTCGTTTTCCCCGATCTGCTCGCCGGTCGTGTAGCCGGTGACCAGCCGCGCGGGGACGTCCTGCGACCTGAGCATGGCGACCATCGTCGTCGCGTAGTAGGTGCAGTAGCCGGCGTCCATCTCGAACAGGAACGCGTCCGCGACGTCGCCGCTCGGCCGCTCGACGCTCAGCGAGTAGCGCTTGTTCCGCTCCAGGTACGTCTCGATCGCGAGGGCGGCGTCGTACGGGTTGTCGGCGTCGGCGTCCCGGATCACCTCCGCCGTCAGCTCGCCGACCCGGTCCGGCGTACTCTCCGGGAGTCCCGTGTACCGTTCCTCGATCCGGTCGGGGTAGTCGGTCCCGGCGTCCCGAAGCTCCGCCGGCTCGGACCGGAGCCGCTCGCTCTCCACCGTGGCCGTCTCGCCCTCCCGGAGCGGCGCCGCGGGGAAGACGCCGCCGAGTTCGGTCACCCGGGCGTGCTGTGCGGGGGTCCCGTCCACCGCGACCGGCGTCGCGGCCGCCGGGAACGACGCCAGGTCGCCCTCGGCGGTCACCTCCTGCGTGATCCGTTCGCTGGGGCCGGGCGGACCGGAGAGCTCGCCATCGTAGGCCCTCGTCTCGCCGGTTCGCCGCCAGCCGTCGCCGGTGTACTCGTCGTAGATCCCGGTACGCCACCGCGCGGGCTCGTCGCTCCGGATCGTGAAGCGTACCTGCTGTGAGAGTCGGATCGACCCGACCACGGTGAGGTCGTCGTTCTCGGCGGCGAGCGTCGACTCCAGGCCGGTCGATCCCCTGTCGGCGACGAGCGGTTCGGTCGCGCCGCCGGGGACCGCGGTGAGCGTCCCCGACAGGATGAGCATCGCGAGGAGCACCACGCCGAGACTGCGCCACTGCGTTTCGTAGCCCCCCGGCGCCGACAGCGTGTCCAGTCCCAGCGCGGTCGCACCGCCGAGCGCACCCGCGAGCGTCACGACGGCTCCGGCGTCGCCGGTGAGCACGAAGAACCCGAGGGCGCCGCCCGCCGCCGCCACTGCCGCCTCGTACCGTCCCCGAAGCCCGGCGTACACCGCCAGAAACGTCGGCACCGGCGCCATCGACAGCACCCAGGCAGTCGGCTCCGCGAGCCGCAGCACCGAGAGGCCGGTGAGCAGCGACACGGTGTCGACGACCAGCCGGGGGAGCGTGAACAGCGCGCGCTGGCTCGACGGGACCGCGAGCACGTACACCGTGACCCCGATGGCGAGCAGCCCGATGCCGATCCACAGCCCGACCTTCGGCGCGATCACCCTGGCGACCCCGATCGCGACCGCGACGGTGAACGCGATCGCGAGGAGGAACCATCCGACCCCGCCGACGACGTTAACGACACCGTAGAACACCCAGAGTACCGACGCGAGCAGCACGGCGACTCCGAGAAGCGGCGGTTCGACGGTCAGCGGTTCCGGGTCCAGCGCCGCCCGGAGTCCCCTGCGGACGTCGGTCACGCCGTCTCACCCCCGTCGGCCGTGGCGGCCGTCGTTGCCTCTCCGGACGGTCGCTTTTCGGCTCCGGATCCGGTTTCCTCCCGGAGTCCGGCGAGGGAGTGGCTCTCCTCGCCGGACTGGATCCGCGTTCGACGGTGGCCTCCGTCGATCACGACGTCCGCGTCCGGATCCGGAACCTCGCCCCGCGACATCCGCGCCAGGAGTTCGAGCAGCGGCCGGGTATCGCCGCCGGGAAACGTCTCCACGCGCCCGTTCGGCGCGGACAGGCGCACCGGGACGCCGTCCTCGAGCAGGGCGAGCGCGACGCTCGCGGCCGCCGCCGCGCTCCGGTCGGCACCCCGCCCCCCGACGCTCACCGAGACGCTCCGCCCCTGGCCCTCGGCGACGAACTCCTTCACGATCGGTTCGTCCTTCCGCGCGGTCGCCGGCCAGTGGACGTCCCGGAGGGGATCGCCCTCCTCGTACTCCCGGAGCCGATCGAACTCGTCGCGCTGGCGGCTCCGGTTCGCCTCCTCGAGGTCGTACAGCCCCCGGCGGAACCACCGCGGGATCGGACTGCGCTCCGGATACACCAGCACGGTGTCGACGGAGTCGCAGACGAGTTCCCGTCGTACCAGCCCGAGCACGTCCGTCGCGACCAGCTCCGTCGGTCCCACGGTGCGTTCCCCCCGCCGGCGGTATCCGATCCGGAGCCGCACCTCCTCGGCGCCGACGGTCGTTCGGAGCGTCGGTTCCGACAGCTCCAGCCCGTCGTCGACGCGTTCGGTGACCGTCGCGACGAACGGGCTGGCCACGCCCTCGGTCGGCTCCGCCGCGTCGACGAACCGGAGACGGAGCTCGTGGGTCGATTCGGCGTGGGCGTCCGGCGGGAGATCGCGCACCACGCGGGGCGCCTCGATCGCGCGCAGCTGGAGGTAGCCGGCCGCGAGCCCGACGAGGCCGGGCACGACGACGGCGTTGAGCGCACGGGGTCCCGACACCCACGCCATGGCAATCCCGAGCAGACAGACGAACGCGACGCTCCGGCCGCGCCGCGTCAACTGTACCGACGGAGCGAGAGAGGTCGGGAGCATTCTGGTTCGTTCGGCTTCGGATCCGCGCGGCGCTACTCGACCGGGACCGAGGACAGGGCCTCTTCCACGACTTCGCGGCCGGTCGTTCCTCCGCTCTCGGGGCGGATTCGGTGTGCGAGCACGCTCTCGGCCTCCGTCTGCACGTCGTCGGGGACGACGTACTCCCGGCCGTCAAGCAGCGCCCGCGCCTGGGACGCCCGCAGCAGCGCCAGGCTCCCCCGGGGACTCGCGCCCAGGCCGGCGTGATCGCGCGTGAACCGCGTCAGCCGGGAGACGTAGGAGCGCACCGCCTCGTTGGCCTCTACGCGACTGGCCGTCCGGCGGGCCCGGCGCAGTTCCTCGACGGCGGCGACCGGTTCGATCGACTCGACCGGGTGCCGGCCCCGGAGTCGCTCCAGCATCGCGGTCTCCTCGCTCTCGGTGGGATAGCCGATCCGGAGCTTCTTCGTGAACCGGTCGATCTCCGCCATCGGGAGGTCGTACGTCCGGCCGGGTTCCACGTCGTTTTGGGTCGCGATGACGACGAACGGGTCCGGCAGTCGGCGCGTTTCGCCGTCGACGGTGACCTGCCGTTCCTCCATCGCCTCCAGCAGCGCGGACTGGGTCTTCGGCGGCGCTCGATTGATCTCGTCCCCCAGGACGACGTTCGCGAACACCGGCCCCGGGCGGAACTCGAAGTCGCCGCTCTTCCGGTTGTACACGTTCGAACCGGTGACGTCGGAAGGGAGCAGGTCGGGCGTAAACTGGACGCGCTTGAACTCGCCGTCGACGGATCGGGCGACCGCCCGTGCCAGCATCGTCTTCCCGACCCCCGGAACGTCCTCCAACAGCATGTGCCCCCGGGCGAGAATCCCCACGAGGAGGTGCTCGATCGCCTCCTCTTTGCCGACGATCACCCGCCCCACGTTCGTCGCGATCCGATCGGCCAGGTCTGCCGCGTCGGTCGTCGACAGCGCCGGCGCCTCGCCGACGGCGGCGTCGGTCGTATCGGCAGCGTCTGTCATGCGACTAGTTGCCCTTTCTCACTGTCGGCGTCGTATATGTCTTGCGCGGGCGTCTCCGGTGGCCATCCCACGTTATACGGTACCACACCATACGGGTAGTTGGGGCCGAACGCGCCTAACCTTTCCGGGGTTTCGTCCGGAAGTTGACCTATCACTCGACGCGTTCGACGCTCGAGATCTCGAATCGTGCTCCCCCCGCGTCCCCGGCGGTCACGTCGATCTCCCAGCCGTGGGCCTCCACGATCCGCTCGACTATCGCAAGCCCCAGGCCGGTGCCGTTTCGCGAGGTCGAGTACCCCGTTTCGAACACCCTGTCCCGTTCCGCCGCCGGTACGCCCGAACCGTCGTCCTCGACGTAAAACCCCTCCCCGTCCGGGAGGTTCCCGACGGTGACGGTCACCTCCTCCCCCGCGTGCTCCACGGCGTTGCGGAACAGGTTCTCGAACAGCCGTCGGAGGCGGCTACGGTCGGCCCGGATCGTCCGGGCGGTTTCGACGCGAACCGTCGCCCCGACCGTCTCCACGTTCAGCCAGCAGCCCTCGACGACGGCGTCGAGGGCGACCGGTTCGGGATCGTCCGTTCGGCCCCCCTCCCGGGCGAGCGTCAGGAGGTCCTCGATCAGCGCCTCGCTCCGGTCGATGGCCACGGCTGCGTCTCCGAGGTGGTCGCTGTCGCACTCCTCCCGGGCCAGCTCCAGCCGGCCGCCGGCCACGCTCAGCGGGTTCCGGAGGTCGTGGGAGACGATGGAGGCGAACTCGTCGAGCCGTTCGTTCTGTCGCTGGAGCTGTTCGGTTCGGCGGTGGAGCCGCCGGGTCCGATCGAGCTGTTCGAGCCGGGCCTCGGCGTGAGCCACCAGCAGTTCCACCAGCTCGAGGTCGTCCTCGTCGAACGCGTCCACCGTCCGGGAGGCCGCCTGGAAGACGCCGTGGTCGCCGACCGGAACCGTCAGCGCCGATCGGAACGCCGCGTCGGCCGGGGCGACGTCGCGCTTCCGGATGTCGCTCACGATCGAGGAGTCGCCCGTCCGGTACGCCGCCGCAGCCAGGTTGTCTTCGGCCTCGATCGGCGTCTCGTCGTAGTACTGGCCGTCCGAGATCTTCGAGGAGGCGGCCTCCGTGACCAGGCGATCGCCCTCGCCCGCGTCGGCGACGGCGATGTCGAACTCCAGGATGTCTTCGGCGGCGTCGACGACCGTCTCGTACACGGCCGTCGCCGTCTCGCAGCCGCCCATCTCCGCCGCGACGTCGTGGAGGGCAGTGATCTTGTCGGCCCGCCGTCGGCGCTCCCGCTCGCGCCGCTCCTGCTCGGTGACGTCCGAGATGAACCCCTCGAGCGCCGCGGTCTCTCCCTCGTGGTCGGCGCGCTCGGCAGTATCGGGGTTGTCCCCGTCCACGGCGCTGCCCTGTTCCCAGACGTATCTGGTGTCGCCGTCCTTTCTGACGATCCGGTAGGTCGTTTCGAAGGTGCCGTCCTCGGCGAGTTTCTCCCCGATCGTCTCCCACAGCTCCTCCCGGTCCTCCGGATGGACGACGTCCCGTCCCCAGCTCACCTCGCCGGACTCGATGGCCTCGGCGGTGTATCCGCAGAGCGCCTCGACCTCGCCGCCGACGTACTCCATCGGCCAGTCCGGTTCGTTTTTACACCGGTAGATTATCCCTGGGAGGTTCTCCTGGAGCGCCTCCAGTTGACGGGTCCGTTCGGCCAACTCCTGCCGGGAGCGGTGCCGTTCGACGAGGTTTCCGATCCTGTTCGCGAGGAGTTCGCCCTCGCCATCGCCGGATCCCTTGCACAGGTAGTCCGTCGCTCCGGCGGCGAGTCCCTCGCTCGCGGCGTCCTCGCTCCTCTCGTCGGCGAGCAGGACGAACGGGATATCGGGATGCCCCTCCCGCAGTCGCCGGAGGAGTTCGAGTCCGCTCAGCCCGCCCGGGACGTGTTCGGAGAGAACGCAGTCGATCTCTCCGGAGTCGACCCGGTCGAGCGCGGCGTCGACGTCGATTTCGGTCGACAGGTCGAAGCGGTCGTCCTCTCCCCCGAGGCTGCTTGCGGGCGGTTTCCCGGGGTCGGGTTCGTCGGCGACGTACAGAACCCGAATCGTATCCTCCATCGTCCGTATGGTCGCGGGGTCGGTTTAAAAAGGATTGCGTGCCCGCCGCTCACCTTTAAAAAGGATTGCGTGCCCGCCGCTCACCCGCGCCGCTCCCGCACGCGTTCGCTCGTGGCGACCCGGACGTCGAGTTTATCCGTCCCGCGGATCCACTCGAGGTAGCTCGCCATCCGGTCGCTGTCCCGCAGCGCCTCGATCGTGTCGTAGGAGTCCCGCAACTCGTCGTTCGTGAACACCGCGTGCACCTGCCGGTGACACGGTCGGCACAGGGTGACGGTCGGGCTCTCCGCGCGGTTCTCCGGGACGAGGTGGTGCTCCTGGAGGACCTGCGGGTCGTCGATCCGCTCGTGGGGGACGACCCTGCCGCAGAGTTCGCAGGTGGTCGGCATCCGGCGAACGGTACGGGCCGCGTGCTACTCAGCGTTCCGGCCGGTCCCGGGTGTGGTCCCGCCGTTCCGGCCGACAGCTTCATGTTCTCGTGTCGCCTCGTGTACGACACGATGATGCTCCCGACCCACGCTCTCGGCGGGATGGCGGTCGCGTTGCCGCTGCTGGCCGTCTCGCCGGAGCTGGCGCCAGTCGCCCTCGTCGCCGGGCTGCTCGGGGGGATCTTCCCGGACCTGGACCTGTACGTCGGGCACCGGAAGACGCTGCACTACCCGGTGTACTACGGCGCCGCCGCCGTCGCCGCGTCGCTTGCGGCGCTTCTGGTCCCCGCCCCCGCGACG
>JAZKTH010000041.1:0-16408 GCA_036625675.1 Haloferacaceae archaeon | reverse complement strand
TTGCACTTGAAAAACCGCGTCGGGGGCTCGTCGGCCGAGGCGGTCTGCTTGATCGTGTACCACGCCTCGCCGTGCCCGCACTCCTCGCAGGTGACGTCGTCGGCGGTGGGCTTGCCCTCGAAGTTGGCACCCTCTTCGGTTTCGATCACGTCGTCCTCGCGCTGCTGCTCCGTGGAGACGAACTGCTCGGCGAGCCCCTCCTCCTGGGTCGCCGTCGCGCCGCAGTCGTCGTTCGTGCACACCATCCGCCCGTCCCGGGACACCATCATCGAGCCGCATTCCTCGCAGAACTGCATACGCCCGGGGATAGGAAACGAAGCCGGTTAAGCGTGCGGTCCGGAGCGTCCGGCCTTCGAAGCGTCGACGGGGGCGGGCCGTCGGTATCAGGAGTCGGACGCGGGGCCGCCCCGTTCGACCATCGGGCAGTTCTGCACCCGGAACTGGTCGCCGTCGACGACCTCCAGGATCTCGGTGCCTGCGTGGGTGCACCGCACCGTCGGCGGATCCGTGAGATACCGACACCGCTGGCAAAAGGACCGCTTGTCGACGACGTCCACCCTCGGCTCGGATTCCTCGTCCATCGGCGCCAGCGCCGCCCCCTCCTCCCCGTCCTCCAGCGTCTCCCACACGTCCTCGATCGGCGCCTCGTCGTCAACCTCCTCGAACGGGTCCTCGGTCGGGCCCTCCGAGGGATCCTCCCCGCCGAGTTCCGCGAACGGGTCTCCCAGGGCCGCCGCGTCCGAGGGCCCCGAGAGCGGTCCGTCGCGATCGCCGGCGGTCGGCTCGCCGCCGGGAGCCGGAGCGGCATCCTCGTCGGGACCCGGAGCTGGCCCCTCGTCCGACGGGTCCGCCCCGGTGTCGTCGCGCGGGCTCGCGTCCCGCTCGCCGTCGAACAGCTCGTCGGCTAGGTCGTCCCCCTCGTCCGGTGGGTCCCGCTCGGGATCACTCACGGCCGCTCGACCTCCCGCCGCTTGGCTCCCCGTTCGCGTCCGCGCCGTCCGTCTCGTCCGCGACGTCGTCCGGGTCCTCCTCCCCGGCGGCGGAATCTTCGTCCCCGGAGACGGAGTCTTCGTCCCCGGCGGCCGAGTTTCCGCCTTCGGCGACCGAGTCGCCGTCCCCCGCGGCGAACCCGGCCAGAGAATCGGGCGACCCCTCTGCCGTCGGGTCGTCGACCGTCCGACCCTCGAGCGCCGGCCGGTCCTCGGTGAGTAGCGTCGAGGAACGGAAGAAGCCCCGCGACGGCTCCACGCCCGCGAACGCCGTCTCGCAGTGGGGGCACCGGGGCTCGGCGAGCAACGCGACGGTGACCGGCCGACCGCACTCCCCGCAGTCGGCGACGCGGACGCCGGCCCGGTTCGCCTCCTCGCGGAGCGCGTCCAGCCGGTCTTCGGTCGCGGCGGTCGCCTCCAGCCGTTCGACGCGCCGTCGCAGCCTGACGACCGCGCTCGCCAGCCTGTCGAGTTTGCTCTCGACCTCGCCGTGATCGTCGTCGAGCCGGCCGACGCGCGATTCGAGGTCGTCGAGCCGGTCCGCGTTCGCGTCGACGGTGGACCGGACGGCGTCGACGCCGGCCTCGGAGTCGGAAAGCCGGCCGTCGAGCGCGTCGAGCTCCTCCCGTAGCGCCTCCAGTTCCTCGCACGCGTCCACGAGGTCGTCCTCGATCTCCGGGTGCGCGTGGTCCCTCTCCGCGCGGTCGTGCGTCTCTTCGAGCACCTGGATCACGCGCTCGCGGACGTCCTCGATCCCCTCCTGGAACTCCTCGCGGGTCTCCTCGAGCCGATTCTCGATCGAGTCGACCGACGTCGGATCCGAGGATCGCTCGCCATCGACTGCGAGCCGGTGGGTGGAGACGATCCGCTCGAGTTCCTCCTCGACGCTCCGGTCGGTCCCGTCGACGCGGTCGCGGAGCCACGTTTCCAGCTCGTCGGGCACCGGCAGCTCCGGCGCCGGCTCCCGTTCCGCCTCGACCGATCCGTCCTCGCCGTCCGTCATGTCCGGTCCCCCCCGGATACTGGTACGTTCATCGGATCTTCCTCACGTCGCTGATGTCGAAGCCGCCCTCGTGGATCTCCGTCTCGAACTGCACGATCTCTTCCTCCTCGAGCCGCGAGAGGACGCCGCGGAACTCCCGGACGACCATCGTCCGCGTCCGCTGGGAGCCGCCAGTCTCCCAGGAGAAGCGGAAGGTTCCCCCCGCGGCGTCCATCAGGGCCCCGAACTGCCGATCGGTGATGGCCTCCTCGTTGACCAGCAGCAAGATCAGCCCGTTCCAGTGGAACGCAGCCTTCTTCAGCCCCCGAACGAGCATGATCACGTCCTCCCAGCCGCGCTCCATCTCGTCGCTGGCCGCGCTGGTGAGGTCGGTCAGCGAGTCGATGGCGACGAGGTTGCCGGGCGCGTGTTCGCTGAGGTACTCGCCGAGCGAACTGAGCACGCCCTCGCGCCGGTCCCGCGCGCCCATCTCCTCGATCGTGGTCGCGTGTCCCAGATACCACTCCCGCGGGAGCGGCGAAAGCTGGAAGTACTCCGGCGAGAAGTCGCGGAACCGGATCTCGTCGACGGCCGCGTCGACGATTTCGTCGGTCATCGTGTACGCCAGCTCGCGGCGGAGCGACTCCGGCCCCTCCGTCAACGAGAGGTAGTGGACCTCCGGCGGGACCGACGCGTCGGAGCCCAGTTCGCCGTAGTGAAGCGAGAACAGCTCCGGATCGGCGTGGGAAAGTGCGTTCATCGCCGCGCTCGTGTACAGAAACTCCCGCGCGCCGGCCCCGGACTCCTCGGCCAGCAGGACGACGCTCCCCGGCGGTGCCCCGCCGCCGAGGAGCCTGTCTAGCCGTCCGACACCCAGCGGTAAACTCCCCATGACAACGGTGTGGAGTCGCCGCCCGCTTAGCCGTTACGGCGTGGGCGACGGGAGCGACGGCGGGGGCCGCCGAACCGTCGTGGCGTCACTTGCCGTTCCGTCGCCCGTCGTTCCGCCGCGTCGCTCCCCGACAAAAACGATTTATCCCGCCCCGCCGTTACCCCAGGTATGGCAGACAAATCCGAATCCGGAGAGGTTTTCGGCATTCCGTACAACTTCGAGCGTCCGAGCCTCGGCCGGATGCTCTCGGCGTACTGGCAACCGGGCAAGGGGATGCTGGTGCGGAAGCCGTTCGGCATCGGGTACACCCTCAACCTCGCGAACTGGCGGTCCTGGATCGCGCTCGCCGTCGTCGCGGGGCTGCTGTGGCAGGACCGCCAGTCCGGGGGCGGCGTCGAGGAGGCCGAGGAGGACGAGGGCCCCGTCGAGGTCATCGTCGACGACTGATACTGTTTGTTGTCGGAAGTTACCGTGTCGACCGCCCGAGATCGTGGCGGTCGACCGGTAACCGTCTACAACAAACAGTGTGAGGTCGAGAATCCGGCCGCTTTCCGCAGCCTTTTGCGCGGGCGTCACCTGGGTCGGCGCATGTCGGAGGAATCACCGGACCCCGCGCGTGCGGCGGACGCGTATCCGGCGGCGCTGCTGGACGCGCTCGGGCACGCGTGGGTCGACCGGACGGCCTGGGAGTTCCTCACCGAGATCACCGCGATCGGGAGCCGCATGGCCGGCAGCCCGGGGGAGCGACGAGCGGCCGACGCGATCGCCCGCGCGTTCCGGGACGCCGGCGCGCGCGAGGTGACCGAGCAGACGTTCGAACTGACCGGCTGGACGCGCGGCGACGCCGGCCTCGACATGCTGTCGCCCCACGAACGCCCGTTCGAGGCCATCGCGCTGCCGTATTCTCCAGCCGGGGAAGTGACCGGGGAACTCGTGGACGTGGGGTACGGCACCCCCGACGAGATCGACGACGCCGACGTCGAGGGGCGGATCGCGGTCGCCTCCACGACGACGCCCGGAGAGGGTCGCTTCGTTCACCGCGTGGAGAAGTTCAGCTACGCGCTCGAGCAGGGAGCGGAGGCGTTCGTGTTCGTCAACCACGTCGAGGGACAGCTCCCCCCGACCGGCGCCCTCACCTACGGCGAGGAGGCGGACGCCCCCGCGGTCGGGGTCAGCAGCGAGACCGGGGGGTGGCTCCGGGAGTACGCGGTCAACACCCCCGGGGAGGCGGGCCGGTTCCGGCTCGCGGTCGAGGCGTCGACCGCGCCCGCGACCAGCCGGAACGTCCTCGGGCGGATCGGCCCGGAGACGGAGGAAACGCTGCTGTTGCTCGCCCACTACGACGCCCACGACATCGCGGAGGGGGCGCTGGACAACGGCTGCGGGATCGCCACCGTGGTCGCGACCGCCCGGATCCTCGCGGCGGTCGCCGAGGAGCTGCCGGTCGAGGTCCGGCTCGCCGCCGTGGGCTGTGAGGAGGTCGGGCTGCTTGGCGCGGAGGAGCTGGCGTCGCGGCTTGAGCTGGATGACGTCCACGCCGTCGTCAACGTCGACGGGGCGGGTCGCTACCGGGACCTGGTCGCGTACTCTCACACGTCGGACGCGACGGCGTCGGCCGCGCGGGCGGTCGAGGACGCGACCCGCCACCCCGTCGAGATCGAGCCGGAGCCGCACCCGTTCTCGGACCAGTGGCCCTTCGTCAGGCGCGGCGTGCCCGCGCTCCAGCTCCACAGCGACAGCGGCCAGCGCGGCCGGGGGTGGGGTCACACCAGCGCGGACACCCGCGACAAGGTGGACGACCGGAACCTGCGCGAGCACGCGATGTTGACGGCGATGCTGGCGTTCGAGCTGGGCGAGCGCGAACTGCCGCGACTCGACGACGGGGCGCTCAGGGAGGCGTTCCGGGAGGCCGACTTCGAGGTCGGCATGCGCGCGGCCGACCTGTGGCCCGAAAAGTGGGAGTAAATCGTCACAACCGCCAGTATCAGTCGCCGGTCGTCTCGGCCGGATCCACCGCTTTCCCCTCGAGTTCGTCGATTCCGACCCGGTCACACAGGTCGTACAGCGGACACGCCTCCGGTCCCTCGAGACACGCCGGCTCCCGGGCCGTACAGTAGTCTCGGCCGAACTGGATCATCGCCGTGTGCCCGAAGCCGCACTTCCCGCCGGGGACCGTCGCCTCGAGGCGCTCCCGCACCGCCTCGTGGTCGGCGTCCGGCGGGGCCAGTCCCATCCGCCTCGAGATCCGGTGGACGTGCGTGTCCACCGGAAAGACCCCGTCCTGTCCCCCGGAGAACAGCAACACGCAGTCGGCGGTCTTCGGCCCGACGCCCCGGATCGACAGCAGCGTCTCCCTGACTTCCGCCGGCTCGGCACCCTTCACGTACTCGTCGAACGCCGCCGCCGAGCCAACGGAGTCGAGCACCCACTCTGCCGCCTCCCCGATGACCCGGGACTTCTGGTTGTACAGGCCCGCGGAGGAGATCGTCTCCGCCAGCTCCGACCGCTCCGCGTCCGCGAGCGCCCGGGCGAGGTCGCCGTCACCGCCGTCGCCGGAACTGTCGTCGCCGGAACTGTCGTCGCCGGAACTGTCGTCGCCGGAGCCGTACCGCGCCAGCAGTTCGTCGTGGGCGGGCTGGCTGGCCTGATCGGAGGTGTTCTGCGAGAGGATCGTCCGGACCAGACACTCGAAGGCCGCCTGCCCGCCGTACGCCTTCCGCCAGTACATCGACCCGAGTTCGTCCACCACCGCCTCCGCCCGGGTGGCGGGCTCGCCGTCGGAAAACGCCGCCGGCCGCCCCCCGCCGGCGTCGCCGCCGCTTATGTTCTCGGCGGGTTCGTCGGTCATGGGTTCGAATACGGTCTCCGGCGACGAGAACGTTTTCACTCCCGCTCGACCGAGAGCGTCAGCGTCGCCGACGCCCCCGCGGCGAGGGCCGCCACGAGCTCCCGGTCGAAGTCGACTGCGGCCCGGTCCGCCTCCACGAGCACCGTCCGGTCGTCGACGTAGTCGCTGGTGCGGCCCACCAGACTGCGGTCGCTGCCGAACGTGAGGGCCGGGTCGCCCCGGCCGACGACCGTCTCGACGAGAGGCTCGCCGCCCTCCGCCATCCCGTTCCCCTCCCGGGTTCCGGGCTCGACCTCCAGTCGGGCGGTGATCGTCGCGTCCCGGCGTTTGCAGGCCGCCACGAACGCCTCCCCGAAGTCGGCGGGCGTCCGATCGGCCTCGACCGCGAGGATGCAGTCGCCGGCAGGCGTGAGCCAGTCGTCGCTCGTCACCTCGAAGGTGCTGCCGTGCTCGCCGCGCACGTTCTCGTGTCCCCGGGCGCGGACCGTCTCGGCGTAGTCACCGTCCATACCGGTGGTGTTCGCCGGCGGCACAAGTCCCTGACGCCCTCGCCGCGGCGGCTCACCATATCGACCCCGTGTACTCGAACGTCAGTCCGTCGACGTGGTCGGGATCCAGCCCGACGTCCTCGAACAGCCGCCGGAACACCTCCCTGTACTCCGGTTCGGGGATCTCCTCGCCCGCGGGGAGCTCGATCCGGAGGTTGAACCCGCCCAGCCGGTCGAGCTTGAGACGGTACGTCCGGTTCCCGTCCCGATGGACGACCGCGAGGCTCCGGACCACGAAGTCGACTACGGCGAACCGATCCCCGTCCCGCAGCGACGTCTCGACGTACCAGCCGTCGCCGCCGGTCTCCGATCCCTCCACGTCGGCGCGTTCGGCTTCGAGGAACGCGTACACCGCCGGGAACGTAACCTCCTCCGTGAGGTCGATCCGCGGGGTCTGGGTCCCCGCGACCACCTGTTCGCGGAGGTCCGCCGCATACGTCGCCGCCGTCTCCGCAGTCAGGTCGAACGAGAGGCGGATACGCTCCAGGAGCCATTCCTCGGGCGGGAACGACTCGACGTCGAAGTCCCCCGTGACGGTCCGGTCGTCGTAGACGGCGAGGGTCGTCCCCCCGGTCACCCCTACCGACAGGAACACCGGCGGCGTGTGATAGAACGCGAACCCGTACACCCGGTAGTCGGGCCCCAGCCGTTCCTCGAGCGCCGGGGTTCCCTCCGGGTGGATCCCGCCCGGCTCGCGCGCGTTGACGTAGTAGGGTTCCTCGACGGCGTAGCCGGCCTCGGATGCGTTCGAGCGCACCGTTTCGTAGCCGGCGTCGTCCGGTCCGAGCGTTCCAGGCTCCGACCAGTAGTACGCCGAGTCGTTCCAGGGGCCCACGCAGCCGGAGAGGGAACCCGCCGCCGCGGCTACCCCGAGTACACCCGCCCGCCGACAGAACGTTCGTCGCGTCGTCGTCGATATCACGAGAACGCCCTCATGAACCACCCGATCAGGACGAGCCCGATCACCACGAGTGCACCCCCGGCGCCGATGACCAGCCGCGCGCGCTCGTGGCCCTGGCTCCGCAGATACAGCCCGACCGCGAGCAGCACGACCCCGAGGGCGATCGACGCGTAGGAGGAAAGGATCACTACCATACGCCATATATGTCACACGGAGTGAAAAAACCGCTGTGAGACGTGCTGTCTGCCGTCCTGCGCGGATTCCGGGGACGACCACGTCACGGCCGTGCGCGGCGCGGGGACGACCACGTCGCGACCGCGATCGGCGCGAGGTCCGGACGGGCGATCAGTACCACAGCGTCCCGACCGCGTCGGCCAGGAAGTAGACGCCGAATCCCGCCAGAACCACCGCCGACAGGACCGCGACGACGGGGGCGAGCCGCTCGATGCGCCGCTCCGCGAGCACCAGCGTCGCGGGATACCCCACGATCCAGATACCGATACCCGCGAACAGCCCGACGACCAGCGCCGCGGAGCCAGTCTCGACGACGACGGTGCCCGCGAGGGCGTGGCCGACGTACGGGACCTGCGCGAACAGGTCGATTTGCCCGGGCTGCAGCAGGCCGGTGCCGATGGTGAGCCAGAAGAGGATCTGGTAGGGGTTCGACAGCCCGAGGACGAGCGCCTTCCTGAAGCCGCGGCTCTCCGGGAGGGAGCCGTCGGTCGGCCGGAACGACGAGCGGGCGCTGCGGGCGGCGTCGTAGGCGAAGTACAGCATGAACAGCCCGCCGACCCCGATCATCAGACCCTGCAGGGTTTCGAACCGCTCGACGACCGCCACCACGCCGACCGACGCGAGCACGAAAAACGTCAGGTCGGCGACCCCGGCGCCCAGCCCCGCGAGGAAGCCGGAACGCCAGCCGCGCAGCACCGACTCCTCGGCGATGATGGCGTTCATCGGCCCCGGCGGGGACGCCAGCGCCAGTCCGAACAGGGTCCCGAGTAGCAGGGAACTGGCCGTCGAAACCACACGGGATTCAGGGCCGCGGACGCGCTTAAAAGGACTGATTCCGGAACCGGACGCAGCCAGCGTCGGGCGGGCAAGAAAACGGGACCGGAGAGGAGACGTAGCCGGAGCGAAAGCGGTATCCGGCACGCGTTCCCCGTGACGGGCATGGGCCTGGAGGAACTGACGGCGGACCTGACGTCGGAGTACGGCGACCTGGGCGAGGAGTACACGCTCGAACTCGACAGGGAGACGAAAAACGAACTCGCGATGCTCGCGGCGGTGTTCGACAGCAAGGACGTCGACGAACTCGTTCGACGGGGGATCCACGCCCTCTTCCGGTCGACCGTGGACACCGGCGACCTGGACTTTCACCTCCGACAGACCTACGACGTGACGTACGACGAGTACCTCGCGGGGATGACCTACGACGAGATGACCGGCGCGGACCAGTTCCCCCAGCGGGACGACGAACGCCGCTACCAGATGTAGTCAGGACCACAGCGCGTACATTTCGTCCCGCGGGACCTCCGTGAGCAGGGTACCGTCGAGGTCGACGCCGGCGTCGGTACCGTCTCCGGCGGCGACGCGGCCGATCACCGCGGCCTCCACGCCGGCGTCGGCCGCCGCCGCGAGGGCGTCGTCGACGTCCTCCCCGGGGACGGTCGCGAGCAGGGCACCCGATCCGAACGTTCGGAGGGGATCGACCCCCAGCGCGTCGCCCAGGATCGACGTCTCCTCGCGCACCGGGATCGCGTCCCGGGAGACCGTACACCGGACGTCGCCGGCGAGCGAGAGTTCGACCAGCCCCGCGAGCACTCCGCCCTCGGTCGGATCGTGCATCGCCGTCGCGAACGGCCCGACCGCGTCCGCGTCCGGTACGACGCTGAGGGAATCGAAGAAGCCCGCCGCCCGCGACAGCAGCGCCTCGTCGATCGCGGGACGGGAGTCGTCGGGGTCCTCACGCAGGAGTCGGTCCCGGAAGTCCGTGGCCATGATACCCGTGGCCTCGACGCCGGCGCCTTTCGTCAGCAGGATCCGATCGCCCGGGCGTGCGGTGCCGGTGGCGACGTACCGGTCCGCCAGTCCCATGGCGGTCATCGCGAGCAGGGGCCGATCCAGCTGCGACGAGCGTTCGGTGTGTCCGCCGACGATCGTCGCGCCGATCCCCCGGGCCGCCTCGTCGAGCTGGCGCGTCACCCGGTCGAGCGTCTCCACCGCGTCCTCGTCGGGGAGGAGCACGGTGCTCGTGAGCCAGCGCGGGCGGGCGCCGGAGGCGGCGACGTCGTTCGCGGCGACGTGGACCGCGATCGTGCCCACGCGCTCGGCCGCGAGCGAGCAGGGGTCGGCGTTTACCACGAGCGTCCCCTCCTCGAACGGTATCGCCGCGGTGTCTTCCCCGAACGCCGCCCCCTGGATCAGGTCGGGGGCTGGCGCGCCCGTCCGTCCGTACACCAGCCGCGACAGCGTCTCCGGGTCGAGTTTTCCGGTCACTGTCCGAGCCGTTGGCGCCGGACTGAAAAGGACTCTTCGACTCGCGGCCGGACTGCCGCCTCACCGACCCGAGCCCGCGGCGTCCCGTATCGCCCCTTCGAGCAATTCACATCCGAGTTCGATTTCCCGTTCGGTGACGTCCAGCGGCGGGAGGACGCGGAGCACCCTGTGACCACACGAGAGGGTCAACAGGCCGCGCTGGAGCGCCGCCTCCATGACGTCGTTCCGGAGCGGCTTCGACTCGAACTCGAGGGCGAGCATCAGCCCCTTCCCCCGGACGTCGACGACGCCGTCGAGGTCCGCGTCGGCCATCGTCTCGAGAAACTGCCGACCCCGGGCTCGGGCGTTCGAGAGCAGGTCGTACTCCTCGATCGCGTCGAGCGTGAGCGCGCCCTGCAGCGACGCCACGATGTCGCCGGCGCCCCACGTCGAGGAGAGGCGGGACGTCTCGTCGGGGAACACGTCCGACCGGGAGATCGTGGCCCCCACCCGCAGCCCCTTCGCGCTCGCGATCACGTCCGGTTCGATGGCGTAGTGGTCGGATCCCCACATCTTGCCGGTCCGTCCCACGCCCGACTGGATCTCGTCGGCGACGATCGTGAGGTCGTGTTCGTTCGCCAGCGCGGCGATCTCGTCCATGAAGGCGTCGCTGGGGAACCGATAGCCCCCCTCGCCCTGGATCGGCTCCAGGATGAGATACGCCACCTCGTCCGGATTCACGTGGCCGCGTTCCGGATGGAGCTTCTCCCGCAGTCGGGAGACGCCGCCTGCGAAGAAGCCGCACTCGCAGGCGTCGGCCGTACACTCCCGGTTCGTACAGAACGGGACGTCGTGCACCGAGGAGATCTCCGGGAATCGGCGGCGGTACACCTCCTTCGACCGGTTGAGCGAGAGCGCGCCGAGGGTCCGCCCGTGGAAGGCGCCCTCGAAGGTGATCGCGTACTTCGCGCCGCCGCTGTGGTCGTAGGAGATCTTGATCGCGTTCTCGACCGCCTCCGCCCCGGAGTTAGAGAGGAACACCGTGTCCATGTCGTAGTGGGCGGTGGCGTCGGTGAGCCTGTCCATCAGGCCCGAGGGGCCGGGGAGGGCCGACTCGCCGGGGGCGCCGCCGGCGGCGACGTAGAAGTCCTGGCCGGCGATCTTGAGCGGATCCACCAGGTCGAACTCGCGGAGCGGCTCCATGATCTTCGGGTTGTTGTACCCCAGCGGGGCGGCGGCGACGTGGCTCGTGAAGTCCATGAGGACGTTCCCGTCCACGTCGGTACAGAAGGGCCCCGACGCCGGCTTCGTGTGGTCCCAGACGAAGTCGTAGACGTACGTGCTCGGGGCGGCGGCCTCGTGATGATACTCGACCCACTGTTCCGCCAGCGGCCCCGGTAGCTCGTCGACCCGTGGCTCGGCCGTGTCACGATCCATGGTCGAACGTCCGCGAGCCGGATGTTAAATCCGCCCGGTTCGTTTCGGTTCCAACAAATACTGCGCCGGGGCCGCTCCACCGAGACGACCCCCGTTCGTCGACCAGTCCGCCGTCTTTCCGGCGGAAGTCACAGCAGGACCACGGGAACGGTCGCGAGGGCCGCGACCACGAGTGTGGCGGCGCTCCAGAAGGCCACCCGCCGGGCGAACTTCGCGGGACCGCCCGTCGCCAGCGCCGCCTTGACGACGATGCTCGCCCCGGTGGCGAGCAGTATCGCGATCACCGTCTCCGTGGCGTCGATGGTTCCACCGCGGAACAAAAGCACCGCCGACGTCGTGACGCCCGCCGATGAGACCAGCCCTGAAACGAGCGCGCTGACGTACAGCCCGCCCGTGCCGAACTCCGCCTCCGCGAGGGAGGAGCCCGCGAGGATGAACAGGAATACGGAGCCGAACGCGAGGGCGTTTTTCAGCGAGAACGGGCTCTCCAGCTCCATCTCCACGTTCGCGGACCAGTCCGCGACCACGTACGCCACGAAGATGCTCCCGAAGACGATGGCGCCGAGCGGGAGGACCGCATCCACCAGCAGCGGGCCGACGGCGCCGAAGCTGAAAACCAGCGCGAGTGCCAGGTTCCGGAACGCCATGGCGGCGTTCGCCAGCAAGACGCCGGCGACGCCGTACGGGATCCCCTCCGGCTCCTGCCGCACGTGGTCCAGCATCGCGCCGACGACGGCCGCCGAAGAGGCCAGCCCGCCGAAAAAGCCCGTCACCGCGATCCCGCGGCCGCCGTACGTCCGGACGAGTCCGTAGTTCACGATCCCGATCCCGGCGACGGACACGACGAGCAGCCACGCGATCCGCGGCTCCAGCGGCACTCCCATGATCTCCATTTCCCCCGGCGGCAAGAGAGGATAAACCACGAACGCGAGGATCGCAAACTCCGTGGTCGAGCGCAGTTCCCGGCGCGAGAGGTTTCCGGCCAGGCCGTGAAGCTCCCGCTTGAGCACCAGCAGCAGCGAGGAGATAACGGCGACCGAGACCCCCTCGACGATGAACCCGAGACCCACCAGCACGCCGACCCCGTACGCGACCATCAGCGTGACCGCCGTCGTGAGCGCCAGCGGGTCCTCCCCGCCCGCCCGAACCTCGGCGAGCCCCTCGATCGACAGCAACGCGCCGATCACGATGACCAGCAGTCCCCCGACGACCGGGAGGAACTGACCGACGGTGCCGTCGGCGGCGACGACGGTGAAAAGTGCCGCCAGGATGGAGGTGAGTGAGAACGTCCGGATCCCGGCAGCTTTGTCGGACCACTCCCGCTCGAGACCGAGAAACATTCCGAGCGCGGCCGACAGCACGATCCGGACGACGGGCTCCTCGAAGTGCAGGCCGAAGAACACCTGGCCCGGGACGATGCTCGCACTCATACTACAGTCACCCAAGTGATCCATACACATATATTGTTCTATATAGTACTATATTGGGACCCGCCGGAAGCGCCGAAGCGGGGTCCAGCAATCTTTTGTCTCCCGTGGCCGGGAAGCCTGTATGTCGCGAGTGACCGCGAGGCCGTCGGAGTACGGCTGGTTCGCGTTCGGCGTCCTGCTTTTCGCCCTGATCGGCTACGTGGTCGCGTCCTTCGTCGGGGTGTTCGTCTTCGGGCTGTTCCTGTACTACTCGACGCGACCAGTCTATCGCCGGATCGTCGCCAGAACGGGCCACCCGACCGCCGCCGCCGCGATCTCCCTTTTCGTGCTGGCGCTTCCCGCGCTCGCGGTGATCGGGTACGCCGTCGCGATCGCGATCCGCGAGATCCAGGCGCTCGAGGAGATCCCCGGAATCGACCTGGGGACCTATCCCGGGGTGAACGATCTCCTCGAGAACCTGGAGGATCCGCAGGCGCTCTTCCAGCAGGTGAGCGAAGGTCCGCTGACCGGGGACCTCTCGCGGACCCTGGTCGAGGGTCTCGGGTCGGCGGCCGACACCGCGCTCGTGCTCGGGGTGGTGCTGATCCAGCTTTTCGTGATGATCGTGGTCGCCTTCTACCTGCTCCGGGACGACCGTCGCCTGGCCGCCTGGGTGCTGGAGACGTTCGACGACCGGGACGGGACCCTGACGGCGTACCTGCTGGCGGTGGACTACGACCTCCGGTCGATCTTCTTCGGGAACATTCTCAACGCGTTCGTGATCGGGGCGATCGGAGCGCTCACGTACTACGGACTGAACGTCGTCGCCCCGGCCGGCGTCGAGATCCCCGCGGCGGCGCTTCTCGGGCTACTGGCGGGCGTGGCGAGCCTGATCCCGGTCGTGGGCATGAAGCTGGTGTACGTTCCGGTCGCGATCTACCTCGGGCTCCGGTCCTCGTTACTCGTGGGAATGGAGACGCTGTGGTTCGTCGGGGCGTTCCTGCTGGTCTCGTTCGTGGTAGTCGACACCATTCCTGACCTCCTCTTGCGACCGTACGTCTCGGGGCGGAGCCTCCACGTGGGAGCGGTGATGCTCGCGTACACGCTCGGACCGCTGCTGTTCGGCTGGTACGGGCTGTTCCTGCTGCCGATACTCCTTGTGCTCGTCGTCCAGTTCGCCCGCGTCGTGCTGCCGGCGAAACTGGGGAACGAGGAGGTATCGGTGCCGGCGGTCGATCCGTACCTCGTCGGGAGGACGGATCGAGGACCCGCGCCCGAGGTCGGTGCTCCGGTCGACGAACGGGTAACTGAGGAAGAACGTGGTGACGAAACTGGAGACGAGCCCGGTGACGAAACTGGAGACGAGCCCGGTGACGAAGCCGACGCGGAAGAACCCCGAACGGGCGGCTGGGAACCGAACGGCGACGAATCGAACGGCGGGGAGGAAAGCGACTGATAATGATTGTTGTAGACGGTTACCGGTCGACCGCCACGCCCTCGGGCGGTCGACACGGTAACTTCCTACAACAATCATTATGAGACGAAAGCGGGGACGTTCGGTTGCAGAAACCCGCGAGTCCGGGTCAGGACGGCGCCGGCGTCTGACCCGAAAGACGAACCTCGCACTCGGGGTCGACGGAACGCCCGTGGGTCGCCGTGGGTTTCCTCAGTTGATGTACTGCTCTTCCCACTCCTGGCGCGCGTCGATCTCCCGGCGGCCCCGACGAGTGAGCGTGTAGTAGTTGGTCCGACGATCGCGCTGTCCCTTCTCGACGAGCCCCTTGTCTACGAGCGTGTCGAGGTTCGGGTACAGCCGTCCGTGGTGGATCTCCTTCTCGTAGTAGTTCTCCAGTTCCTCTTTGATTGCGAGCCCGTGCGGTTCGTCGAGCCCCGCGATGACGTACAGCAGGTCTCGCTGAAAGCCTGTCAGATCGTACATCGATTAAGTCCAGTGGATCGTATATTATCGCGCATCAATAAAGTTATCGGCTCAATTTCCTCTACAACCGGATAAAGGCCCCCAAATAGGGGTTAAGGACACGGTATCGGAACGTCTCGTAATGTAACGTAGATGTGTTTTCGCAGGAAAGGTTGATCCAGACGGAGAAGACACATCCGAATGTATTAATTTATATTTCCGAGACCTTCGGCCGCGGACGGGAGTCCCTCGCGTGCCCGAGACGTCTCGCGGACGGCGGGAAGCGAGCGGGGCGTCCGTAGCGGTGGTTTCGACGAACTGGTACCCGATCGTCCGCCGGAACGGAGCAGTGGCTCCCTCACGAAACCTCCGAAAAGGTAGCAAGCCGCGAAAGATCGCGGCGTTGCCGCCCTAAATTGGTCCCCGCTGACGCTTCGGCCCTCCAAGCGAAGCGTCACCCGAACGTACCGATGGGAACGACTTAAAGATGTCGCCAGTGTTCGAGGCCCGGGAATCGACCCGCGACTTTACCGGGGCGACCGGGGCCCGCGGTCAAATGTACTCCTCCTCGAGAACCCACCCGAGCGCCCGCTTGTAATACGTGAACATTTGACGGACTCTCTCGTGCTTCATCTCGTCGCTTTCCAGCTGCTCCGTGAGGAACTCGTACTGCTCCCTGATCTCGTCTTCGTCGCGCATACCACAGGTCCGGGCGGAAGGCGGTTCAAGGTTGTGAGGGGGACGAGTCGTCGGGAAGCCACGCCTCGGGGGGGGTGGCTTCCCAGAGAACAGGAACAGGGTTATGAGATTTAAAATGAAGGCCCCTATTGAAGGGTATGAGCGGCACCCCCTCGGTGGCCCCCCTCGAAGCCCGGGGCGAGCGGGAACGCGGGCCAGGTATCGAGAACCGCGACCTCCGCGTCGAACTGGAGATCGAACGCGGCGGACCGTGCACGATGGACGAACTGGACGGCGACATCGTCGACGTCAACGTCCGGTTCGCGCAGGACACCTGCCAGTGTGACGTCGGCGTCAGGCAGCAGACGGAGGTCGGTAACGTCACGTCCACCAGACACTTCAAGAGCGACGTCTGCGACCACTGTCCCGGGATCGTCTTCGCCGATCACGGCTGCATTCCCCGTTACCTCCGGATCGGCACCGGTTCGTTCGTGATGGAGACGTACGTGTCCGACACCGAGGCGGTGGCGTCGCTGGTGAGCGACGTCCGGGAACGGTGCGAACGGGTGTCCGTCCGGGCGATCACCTCCACGGAACAAACAGACCAGCCCGAAAACTGCACGATCGACATGTCCGCGCTGACGCCGAAACAGCGTGAGGCGGTCCACCGGGCGAAGGTCGCGGGATACTACGATCCGGACACGAAAGTCCCGCTCGAGGAGCTGGCCGAGGACCTGGAGATCTCGAAGTCGGCGCTCTCCCAGCGCCTCCAGCGGGCCGAGGCGAACGTCGTCCGGCAACTGCCCTCGGAGTGCTCCTGCATCGACGGGTGCAAGTGAGACGGCGAGGGATCCGACCGGGGGGGCGGGCGCGGTGTCATACTTAAAACCTTCATAGGTCCTGAGTCGCGCCTATCGTCGTCTGGAGCGACTATCGAGGTGTGAGAATCGACTGTCCGCTTTCGACTGGAGGGGAAAGGCAGAACGAACAACCGGGGGAAAGGCGTGTGGACCGGCGTTGGCGGGGGATCGCCCTCGAGAACGGGGGTGGACGATGAGCAGCGAGTCGTCGTCGCTCAGGATGACGGTGTCGGTGCCGAACGGGGAAACCGGACAGGAGATCCTCGAGTACCTCGCGGCGACCGATGACGACGACGTCAGCTTCACCGTCGACTGCCTGGTCGACGGCGGGACCCGACCGTGCACGCTCAGCGTGGACGAGATCACCCCGAAGCAGTGGGAGGCGGCGGCGCTGGCGGTGCAGAAGGGCTACTACAAACACCCGAAGGAGGCGGACCTCGCCGAGCTCGCCGAGGAGATGGACATCTC
>JAZKTH010000040.1:0-16446 GCA_036625675.1 Haloferacaceae archaeon | reverse complement strand
CCGTCTCCGGGCTTCTGTCGGCGCTCGTGGTGCCGTTTCTGGCGGTCAACCTGCTGTTGCTTCCCTGGGCGACCTACAGGGACGCGATGTACCTCCGCACCCACAGCGACTGGGGTCAGGGGCCGCCGTTCTGGGGGGCGCTGTCGACGATCCCGGTGCTGAACGTCGGCGTCAGCGCGCTGTATCTGTGGAGCCGATCCCGGGTCCGTTTCCTCGGTACCGAGCCGTCGCTGCAGGCGAAGCTCGTGCGGACGCTACGCAAGTTGACGTGACTCCAGGTGGACCAAGACGCCGGCACCCGAAAGCGGACAGCGAAGGCGAGTCCCGGGGTCTGTCCCGACGTCGACACACTTCGGGTCGCCCGCCCAGCGTCAGAATCGATCGCGTCGTCCGCTCGCAGTCCAGGGGTTCGTCGGCGTTTCCTCACGGAGGCGGTAGTCGCGTGCACCCCGGGTTCCGAGACCCTCGACGCGACCCGCGAACGCCCAGCGCTTCCCGTCCCAGGTCGGTTCCGCTCCGTCGTCGGCCGCGGCAGCCGCCCGGTCGCGGAGGTGGGCCCCGATCGCCGCCGCAATCGCCGCCGCCTCCTCCGCCGTCGCGTCTCCGTGGATACGTAAGGGAAGAGACATCGCGATCAGATCGGAATGTTGCCGTGTTTCTTCTCGGGGAGACTCTCCCGCTTCGAGAGCAACACGCCGAGGTCGTCCACGAGCCGCCGCCGGGTCTCGGGCGGTTCGATCACGTCGTCGACGAATCCCCGGTCCGCCGCAGTGTAGGGGTTGGCGAACTCCTCGCGGTACTCCTCGATCAGCTCCTCCCGGCGGGCCTCGGTGTCGCTTGCGGCCTCGAGTTCGTCGTCGTAGAGGATGTTGACCGCCCCCTTCGGCCCCATGACCGCGATCTCGGCGGTCGGCCACGCGTAGTTGACGTCGCCGCCGATGTGCTTGGAGGACATCACGCAGTACGCCCCGCCGTAGGCCTTGCGAGTGATGACGGTCAAAAGCGGCACCGTCGCCTCCGAGAACGCGTACAGCAGCTTGGCGCCGTGCCGGATGATCCCGTTGTGCTCCTGGTCGGTGCCGGGCATGAAGCCGGGGACGTCCTCGAAGGTGACGATCGGTACGTTGAACGCGTCACAGAAGCGGACGAACCGTGCGCCCTTCTGGGAGGCCTCGATGTCGAGCGTTCCCGCGTTCACGCGGGGCTGGTTGGCGACGACGCCGACGCTGTAGCCGTCGAGGCGGGCGAAGCCGACGACGATGTTCTTCGCGAACTTCTCGTGGACCTCGAAGAACGAGCCCTCGTCGACGACGGCCTCGATCACCTCGACCATGTCGTACGGCTTCTGGGGGGCTTCGGGCACCAGCTCGGTGAGTTCCTCGGGTCGTCGCTGTGGATCGTCCCACGGCTCCACGCGCGGGGGATCCTCGACGTTGTTCTGGGGGAGATACGACAGCAGTCGGGCGATGTCGTCCAGCGCCTCCTCCTCGGAGTCCGCCGCGAAGTGGGCGACTCCCGACGTCGACGCGTGGGTAACCGCCCCGCCGAGTTCCTCGAAGGAGACCTCCTCGCCGGTCACCGTCTCGATCACGTCGGGGCCGGTGATGAACATGTGGCTGGTCTCCTTCACCATGAAGGTGAAGTCCGTGATCGCGGGCGAGTACACCGCGCCGCCGGCACACGGACCCATGATCGCGGAGATCTGCGGCACGACGCCGGAGGCCTCGGTGTTGCGCCGGAAGATCTCGGCGTAGCCCGCGAGCGAGGCGACGCCCTCCTGGATACGCGCACCCGCCGAGTCGTTGAGCCCGACGACCGGCGCGCCGACCTCCATCGCCTTGTCCATCACCTTACAGACCTTCTCGGCGAACACCTCGCCGAGCGAGCCGCCGAAGACGGTGAAGTCGTGGGCGAACACGAACACCGTCCGACCGTTGACCTCGCCGTAGCCGGTGACGACGCCGTCGCCCGGGATCTGCTTTTCCTCCATGCCGAACTTGTGCGTCCGGTGCGTCCGGAACCGGTCGAACTCGTGGAAGGTGCCCTCGTCCAGGAAGTAGTCGACGCGCTCCCTCGCGGTCATCTTCCCCCGGTCGTGCTGTGACTGGATCCGCTCCTCGCCGCCACCTTTCTTCGCCTCCTCCCGTCGACGCCGGAGGTCGTCGATGCCGTCCTCCGTCGTCACCCCGGATCACTCCGTTTCATTGCACCAACACTCTGCGACGGGAGCCAAAAGAATTCCGGGGCCGCAGGTTTCGGTCGGGTCGGGGGGCAGCCCACGCCGACCCCGCAAGCTATTCACCTCCCGCGGTCGACGGGTCGGACATGATCGACGAGACGGTCGCCGAGATCGAGGAGATGCGGACCCACAGCTCCTCGACGGTCGCCATCAAGGCGACCCGGGCCTTCGAGGAGCTGCTCGATCGGGAGTACACCTCGGTTGCCGCCTTCGAGCGGGACCTCGAACAGAACGCGGGCGTGCTCCGGCGGGCGAACCCCTCCCACGCCACGCTGTACAACGCGATCCGGGAGGTCGAGGACGCGGTCCTCGGGAGTGGAGAGGACCTCGACGTCGCGAAGGAACTCCTCCGGGAGGCGATCGATCGCGTCATCGATGACGTCGAGGCGGGGAAACGGGAGGCGGCGAAAAACGCGGCCGAGACGTTCGCCGACGGGGAGACGATCCTCACTCACGACTTCTCGACGACCGTCCTGGAGGCGGTCGAGGCGGCGGCCGCGTCGGGCCGTCACCTCCGCGCGTACGTCACCGAGGCGCGCCCTCGGTACCTCGGTCGGAAGACCGCCCGGACACTCGCGGGCATCGACCGCGTCGAGCCGGTACTCACGGTCGACTCCGCGATGGGACACGCCATCCGCGAGGCGGATCGGGTCGTGCTCGGAATGACCTGCATCGCCGAGGACGTCTACTACAACCGGGTCGGGACGCTCCCGATCGCGACGACGGCCCGCGAGCTCGACGTCCCCGTGGTCGTAGTCGGCTCGGGAGCCAAAGTGGTCGGCGAGGAGTTCGCATTCGAGAACGAGTACCGGCCCGGCAGCGAGGTGATGCTCGAACCGCTCGAGGGGGTGACGATCGAGAACCCGACCTACGACGGAACGCCGCTGGAGCTCGTGGATCGGGTGATCACCGACGCGGGCGCGTTCGATCCCGCGGACCTGTGAGAATCTGTGATAAATGGGCATGAACAATTACATTATATACCCTAATGTGTGGGTAATGAACACTTATTGATTCAGGATAGGGGCTTTACGTGGGAATTTCCCATCGGGGTGTATGACCGAGCCACACGAAGGGGCACCCGACTCCCCGACGGGGCTGGCCGCCCCCGACGAGTCTCGCTCGAACTGCGGGGTCGGCGTCGTCGTCGACCTCGACGGGGGCGCCTCTCACGCGAACGTCTCGGACGCCCTGGACCTGCTCGCGAACCTCGAACACCGGGGAACGACCGGCGCGGAGCCGAACACCGGCGACGGGGCCGGAATCATGCTCGAGCGTCCGGACCGCTTCTTCCGGGCGAAGGTCGACCCCGACCTGCCCGAGGAGTACGCGGTCGGGTCGTTCTTCATGCCGCAGGACGCCCCGACGCGCCGGCGGCTCCAGGAAACGGTCGAGGAGACGCTCGCGGAGTACGACATCGACCTCCTCGCCTGGCGGGACGTGCCGACCGACGGCGCGGATCTCGGTGCCACGGCCCGGGAGTCCGAGCCGGACGTCTGGCAGGCGTTCTGTACCCCGGCGGACGACCGCTCGCCGGAGGCGTTCGATCGGGCGCTCTACGTCGCCCGGAAGGCGATCGAGTCGCGGGCCGACCGCCTCGGGGCGGAGCGGTTCCACGTTCCCTCGCTCGATCGCCGGCGGGTCGTCTACAAGGGCCTGTTGAAGGGGACTCAGCTCCCCGACTACTATCCGGATCTGACCGACGAACGCGTCGAAAGCGGGGTGGTGTTAGTGCACGCGCGGTTCTCGACGAACACGCTCGGCGCCTGGCACCTCGCGCACCCGTACCGCACGATCGTCCACAACGGCGAGTTCAACACGATCGAGGGAAACATCAACTGGATGCGGGCCCGGGAGACGGACCTGGAACACGACGCGCTCGGGGAGCACCTCGACACGATCCGACCGATCGTCGACGATCCCGACCAGTCGGACACCGCCTCCGTCGACAACGCGCTCGAACTTTTGCTCCAGGGCGGACGGGAGCTCCCGCACGCCCTCCGGATGCTCGTCCCCGAGGCGTTCCGCGACGACCCGCTCATGGACGAGGACAGGCAGGACTGGTACGACTTCCACGCCTCGCTGGTGGAGCCGTGGGACGGTCCCGCGCTCGTCGTCGGCTTCGACGGCGAGCGCGTCGCCGGCGTGCTCGATCGCAACGGGCTCCGCCCGTGCCGGTACGACGTCACGACGGAGAACCGGCTCGTGATGGCCAGCGAGGCCGGCGCGCTCGAGACGGACCCGTCGGAGATCGAAACGCGCGGCCGGCTCAAGCCCGGGCAGCTGTTCGTGGCCGATCCGGCGGAAGGGCGCGTCGTTCCCGACGAGGAGGTGTTCGACGACCTCGTCGACGAGAAGTACGGGGAGTGGGTCGAACGCGAACAGCAGTCCCTCGACGCGGTCGTCGAGGCGAAGGGAACGGGGACGGACGACGCCTCGGCCCCCGTCGAGTCCCTCCGCGCCCACCAGACCGCGTTCGGCTACACGACCGACCAGCTCGACCACCTGCTGGAGCCGATGGCGCTGGACGGGAGCGACCCGGTCGGATCGATGGGCGACGACACGCCGCTTTCGGTGCTGTCGGAGTTCGATCGCTCGCTTTTCACCTACTTCAAACAGCTGTTCGCTCAGGTGTCGAACCCTCCGATCGACTACATTCGGGAGGAACTGGTCACCTCCCTCGAATCCCGGCTCGGGAACCAGCGCAACCTGCTGTCCGAGTCCCCGGCGCACGCCCGCCAGGTCGTCTGCGAGACGCCAGTGCTGACCGACGCGGAGACGGCGGCGCTGAAACGGCTCGGCGACGACCCGGCCGACGAATTCGAGTCGGCGGTGATCGACGTCACGTTCGGCCCCGAGACGGACCTGGAGCGCGCAATCGAGCGGGTCCGGGGTGACGCACGCGAGGCCGTCGAGGCCGGCGCCGACGTGGTGGTGCTCTCCGACCGGGCGATCGGGCCGGAGCAGCTCCCGATCCCGAGCCTGCTCGTCACGGGGGCCGTCCACCACGACCTCGTCCGGAAGGGATTGCGGAACCGCGCGGGGCTGGTCGTCGAGTCCGGCGACCCTCGCGAGGTCCACCATCTCGCGACGCTCGTGGGGTACGGCGCCGGGGCCGTCAACCCGTACCTGGCGTACCACTCGATCTCGGACCTCGTCGCCGAGTCGGACGGCGTCGACGGGGAGGAGGCGGTCGCCGCCTATCGGGGCGCGCTCGAGGACGGCCTCCTGAAGACGATGGCCAAGATGGGGATCTCGACGGTCGAGTCGTATCAGGGCGCGCAGATCTTCGAGGCCGTCGGACTCGACTCCGGGCTCGTCGCGGAGTACTTCGAGGGGACCGAGATCCGGACCGAGGGGATCGACCTCTCCCGAATCGAACTCGACGTCCGGAAGCGGCACGCCGTCGGATTCGGAAGCGACCCGCAGCTCGAGACCCACGGCGAGTACGAGAACCGCTCGAGCGGGATCCACCACAGCTGGAACCCCCAGACCGTCGGGACGTTACAGCAGGCTGTCCGGTCCGGGGACTACGAGACGTACCGCGAGTTCGCGGCGCTCGTCAACGACCAGACAGACGAGCTCCAGACGCTGCGCGGGCTCCTCGAGTTCGACTCGGACCGATCCCCCGTCCCGATCGAGGAGGTCGAGCCGATCGCCGACATCGTCGAGCGGTTCTCGACGGCCGCGATGAGCCTCGGGAGCATCTCGCCGGAGGCCCACGAGACCAACTCGATCGCGATGAACCGGCTCGGAGCCAAGTCGAACACCGGGGAGGGCGGGGAGCCCCCCGAGCGGTTCGGCACCGAGAAGGAGTGCAACGTGAAACAGGTCGCCTCCGGACGCTTCGGGGTGACGAGCCGGTATCTGCAGGCCGCCGACGAGCTCCAGATCAAGATGGCCCAGGGATCGAAGCCCGGTGAAGGGGGCCACCTCCCGGGCAAGAAGGTCAACGAGATGATCGCCCACGTGCGCCACTCCACGCCCGGGGTCGGACTCATTTCGCCGCCCCCCCAGCACGACATCTACTCCATCGAGGACCTGAAGCAGTTGATCCACGACCTGAAGGCTGCCAACCCCGAGGCAGCCGTCAACGTGAAGCTGGTCGCGGAGGCCGGGATCGGGACGATCGCCGCCGGCGTCGCGAAGGCGAACGCCGACGCGGTCCACGTCTCCGGTCACTCGGGCGGCACCGGCGCCTCCCCCAAGACCAGCATCAAAAACGCGGGACTTCCGTGGGAGCTCGGACTCGCGGAGACCACCCAGATGCTCCGACGGACGGGGCTCCGGGATCGAATCCGCGTGTCGACGGACGGGGGGCTCCAGACCGGACGCGACGTCGCCGTCGCGGCGCTTCTCGGGGCCGAGGAGTACGTCTTCGGCACCGCGTCGCTCGTCACAGCGGGCTGCGTGATGGCCCGGCAGTGCCACGAGAACACCTGCCCGGTCGGCGTGGCGACCCAGCGGGAGGACCTCCGAAAGCGGTTCCCCGGCCAGCCCGACCACGTCGTCAACTACATGACGTTCATCGCACAGGAGCTCCGCGAGATCATGGCCGAGCTCGGCTTCCGGACGCTCGAGGGAATGATCGGCCGGCCGTCGCTGCTCGCCCAGCGCGAGACCGATCATCCGCGGGCCAGGGAACTCGACCTGTCGTCGATCGTGGCCGAGCAGGCCGGTGACAGGCGTACCAGGACCCGCCCACAGTCCCACGCCGACGTCGACGAACAGCTCGACTGGGAGCTGATCGAGGCCGCGGAAGCGGCGCTTCGGGAGAGCGAGCCGGTCGCGCTCGAGGCCGAGATAACGAACGTGGACCGGGCGGTGGGCGCGACCCTGTCGAACCGCGTTTCGGCGGCCCACGGCGCCGCCGGACTCCCCCCGGAGACCATTTCGGTCTCCTTCGACGGGATCGCCGGGCAGAGCTTCGGGGCGTTCCTCGCGCCCGGGGTCAGTTTCGAGCTCGAAGGGGCCGCCAACGACTACCTGGGCAAGGGGCTCTCGGGCGGGCGGATCGCGGTCCGGACGCCGTCGGAGGCGGCCTACGAGCCCGACGAAAACGTCGTCGTGGGCAACGTGGCGCTGTACGGCGCAACCGGCGGGGAGTGTTACGTAAACGGGATGGCGGGCGAGCGGTTCGGGGTCCGCAACTCCGGAACCAAGGCCGTGGTGGAGGGACTCGGCGACCACGGCTGCGAGTACATGACCGGCGGCGTGGTCGTGGTGCTCGGCGAGACGGGACGGAACTTCGCCGCCGGCATGTCCGGCGGGATCGCCTACGTGTACGATCCGGACGGGACCTTCGAGCGGAACCTCAACGCCGGGATGGTGAGCCTCTCGGAGTCGCTGGAGGAGTCGGACCGGCGGATGATCCGGCGACTCGTGGAGAACCACCGGGCGTTCACGGGGTCCGACCGTGCCGACGACCTGCTCGACGCGTGGCCGGAGGCGGTCGAGGACTTCGTTCGCGTGTTCCCCGACGCGTACGCCAGCGTGATCGAGGAGGAGGGCCGCGCCGACGTTCGTTCGGACCTCCCGCCGCTGGCGGCGGCCGAGGCCGGATCCGACGCCGAGGCCGGCGCCTCCTCGGACGACGCCACGACGGCCCGGTAGGCCCAGGAATTTTACTGTCCGGTCCGTCTATCTCTCCGTATGGAGTTCACCGTCGTTCAGGGAGACATTGCCGCCCGGAGTGCGGATGCCCTGGTGAACGCAGCCGGAACGAGTCTGCGGATGGGGAGCGGCGTCGCCGGCGCACTTCGACGCGGCGCGAACGGACCGATAAACGAGGAGGCCGTCTCCAAGGGCCCGGTCGATCTCGGTGACGTCGCCGTCACCGACGCGTACGACCTCGACGCGGAGTACGTGATCCACGCGGCCGCCATGCCCCACTACGGGGACGGCCGAGCGACGTCGGAGAGCATCCGGGACGCGACCCGCAACGCGCTCGAGAAGGCCGACGAACTCGGCTGTGAGTCCCTCGTGGTTCCGATCCTGGGGACGGGAGCCGCCGGCTTCGACTTCGAGACGGGCGCACGGCTGGTCTGTGAGGAGATCCGGTCCTACGAGCCCTCGTCACTGACCGACGTTCGCGTGATCGCGTACTCCGAACCGGAACGTCGGACCCTCGCCGAAATCGCGAACGAACCCCGGTCGTCGTGAGTGGCGCTCCCGCTCAGTTCCCTTCGTGTTCGGCCCCTAGTGGCGATTCTGTCGGTCATCCCCGTCGGCTTCCGGAAATCTAGCGACGAACCGCCGGTGTGGCGAGGGCGAGATCTCTACCCTCACCTCCCGAACGAGCGTGTAGTAGCGACGGCGACCGTCCTTGTACGACTCCAGGAGGCCTGCCTCCGTGAGTACGTCGAGATGGTGCGTTGCCGTCTTGCCGTCCATTCCGACCGCCTCCATCAACTCGGAAACGTACATATCGCGACGGGAGAGCAGCCGGAGCAGCTCGAGGCGCGGCTTCGATCCGAGTACGTCGAGCGAGTCCATGTAGAGACAAAATTCCAACGAAAATTTATCTGTTTCGGACCGCAACCCCCGAACGTACTATGCCCGAAGTCCCTGCCGAAGAGGAGGAAGAACAGTCGATCGAAACAGTCACGGACGGCTACTTCGAGGAAGAATACTACATCGGTGCCGAGGACGCTGGCGACTTCCTGATCGAACTCGGCGAGCAGTTCAAGGACGGGAACGAGATTACGATCACCGGCGACGACTGGGAGCTGCCGTTCGCGTTCGGCGAGCCCGTCGAGCTCGATATCGAATTCGAAGGCGACGGCGAACCGGAACTGGAGATCGAGGTCGAACTCTCCGGGCGTGTCGAAGACGAGACGCCGGAGCTGGCCTAGCTCTCGGTACCACTGCCGAGAACGAATCCGCCGCGACGCCCCCTCGTCGGCTGATAGTCGAAAGCGAGGCGGTTCGGTGACGGCTGGGTGGCCCAGAGTACGCCGTCCACGAGCTTGCCAATCGCTGCCATCGTCTCCTCGTCGTGGGCCGTGTAGTCGATCCCGAGGAGGCACAGGCCCGACCCGGAACGAAGACCAGTGATTCGCTCGAGTACAGTACTCACATGGGTGACGGAAGACGCCTCTAGAATCGGCGTGAGCGATCGGATGACGAGGTGGCGTGCTTCACTGTTCGGCACCGCACTGTCGGAGAGTTCCGAGAGAGCCATGACCAACCGTTCGAGGTCGCCCGGTGAGGGTGTGAAGACCACGTGTGTCCCGCCATAGTGCGCTGAGACGGACTGTTGCTCGGAGACCGTATCGACGATACTGATCGATGGGCGCCCCGTTTTCCCGCCGAGTTGCTCATAGGTTGCGATCGTTCGATCGGCGCTCTCCGTCGTCGTGACGACAACCGCGGTGTCCCCTCCCGTGCCCTGTGCACAGAGAACGCGGAGACACACGGCGGGCCGAGACGGATCACCGCTGGTGGCGACGAGAACCGTCGAACCCCTGCCGAGGCCGTCCGGGAGCGGATCGACCTGCAAGGTCGGGTCGGAAGTACTTCCGGCGTTTTCGTCCATCCGTCAGCTGTCACCACGAGGGCGGGGAGGATTCGGTTCACCAGTCAGCCGGGACTGGGGCTGTTCGTGGCAGTGCCGGGCCTCGTCGGCGGGACGCCCGGCCATCCGGACGTTGCTCTGCCGCGTTTTCGAGGCTGGCGGGTTTCGTACGTGAACTGTCCGTGCGACGCGATCAGTACCACGGTCCGCGCAGGGGATGTCTGTTTCAGTCATGAGTGGACGGGCCGTGCCCAGTCCCGCCAGGGAGACCCGGGGTCGCCGCGGACGGGCCGGCATCCGGCACGGCGCATCTCAGAGCAGTGCCATCGAGGGACGCCCCCGCAGAGGCGGCGAACCGATGGGCGAGCGAAGAATGGACGGGACGGAGCCCTTGGTACAAGAATTTACTTCGCATAGAATAAATAGGTTTCGGACGCCCATCCTCAGGACGAAGCTCTCGAGGCCGTTTCGGCGGGCGGTGTCCGAAAACGCCTGTCCGCTTCGGCGTCGAACCGGTGAATCAATTGCTCATACGGTGGATCCGTTCTCGGTCTCGTCGGCGTCCTCGCTCCGCCCCTCGTCGGCGTCCTCGCTCCGCCCCTCGTCGGCGTCCCCGTTTTCAGCCGCGCCGTCGGAGGACGATTCCTCCGGCGTCTGGGCGGTGGATTCTCCGGGGGCGCCGGACTCCTCATCGTCCGTCTGTCCGTCCGTCGAGTCGTCCCCGGCAGCGTCGTCGAACTCCCGCTTTATCGACTCCAGTTCCGCCTCGACGTCGACCTCCGGCTCGTCCGGCTCGTTCGGGTCGACGTCGGCTGCGCCGGCGCCCCGTGGGTCCTCGCCCCCGCCGTCGATCGCGTCGCCCGGTCCACCGACCGATCCCTCGTCGGCCGGTCCATCCGTTACCTCGATCCGAACTCCGCCCTCGATCCCGCCATCCCCGGCCTGCCCCCGCTCGCCCGACCCTCCGCCGGCACCGGCATCGGCACCGGCCCCGGAATCGAGCCGGCGCTCGATCTCCCGGCTCAGCTCTCGGGCGTCCTCGATGACTGATCGGGCCTGGGGATCCTCGGGGAGGTTCTCGTTCGCCTCCGACAGCGCGGTCCGCAGCCCCGAAAGTGCCGTCGACAGCTGGTCGGACGCCTCCGTGCGGGCGTCGGACAGCCGGTCCCGCGTTCGCCGGCCGCCCCTGTCGGTTCCGATCCCGGAGCGGTCGGGATCGGCCAGCCGGAGCACCCCCTGCAGCAGTTCGAGGGACCGGATCGTGGCCTCGAGCAATCCGATGACGGCCGGGATGGTGTATCGATCGGTGAACCGCAGGAGCTCCCCCGGGGTCGGCGGTCGCGGCGGGCCGCGAGTGCGTTGCTCCGCGCGAAGCTGCGTTCCGAGTTCGTCCAGGGTCGACTCCAGCTCCGCCAGCTGCTCGCGGAGCCGTTCGTCGTCGCGGTCGGTCATACCTTCCCGTTGGGTCGGGAAGCTGAAAAGCTCTCTCGACCGCCGCGGGGTGGCGGAACGCGCCGGCGCGAAAACTCTAAATTCGTTTACGGATGTTTGGAAAGGTGTATCACACCGCATCCCCGACGTTGGATCATGGACTTCGAACTCACCGACGAGCAGGACGCACTCCGCGAGGAGGTCCGCCGGTTCGCCGAGAACGAGATCCTGCCGGTCGCCTCCGAGTACGACGTCGCCGAAGAGTACCCTCACGAGGTGATGGAGAAGGCGGCCGACATGGGGCTGCTCGCGCCCCACGTCCCGATCGACTACGGCGGGGTCGGCTACTCGTCGCTCGAGATGTCTATCCTCACCGAGGAACTGTTCGCCGCGGATCCCGGTATCGGCCTGTGCATCACGAGCGCCGGGTTCGGCGCGGAGGCGATCATGGAGTTCGGCACGGAGGAACAGAAAGAGAAGTACCTCCCACCCCTACCGAAGGGCGAGAGCGTGATGGGTTCGGCGATCAGCGAACCCCAGGCCGGATCCGACGTCACGTCGATCGCCACCCGCGCGGAGAAGGACGGCGACGAGTGGGTAATAAACGGCAACAAGATGTGGATCACCAACGGGACGGTCGCCGACTACTTCGTGGTGGTCTGTGAAACGGATCCCGACGTCGAGGACCGCTACTCGGGCTACTCGCAGATCATCGTCGAGGCGGATCGCGACGGGTTCTCCGCCGAGAAGATCACCGGGAAGCTGGGAATCCGCGCCAGCGACACCGCCGAACTGATCTTCGACGACGTCCGCGTCCCCGAGGAGAACCTGGTCGGGACCCGTGGGATGGGCTTCCTGCAGCTGATGCAGTTCTTCGACGAGACGCGCACCGCCGTCGCCGCCCAGGGCGTCGGCATCGCGAAGGGCGCCGCCGAGCGCGCGCTGGAGTACGCCCAGGAGCGCGAGCAGTTCGGTCGGTCGGTCAGCGAATTCCAGGCGATCCAGCACAAACTCGCCGACATGCACACCCGCACGGAGGCCGCCCGGCAGCTGACGTACAAGGCGGCCTGGAGCGTCGACAACGCCGGCGGCGACCTCACGATGCTCGCGTCGATGGCCAAGGAGTTCGCCTCCCGCGTCGCCCGCGACGTCACCGACGAGGCGGTGCAGATCCACGGCGGTGCGGGCTACGTCAACGACCACGACGTCGAGCGGTTGTTCCGCGACGCGAAGATCACCCAGATCTACGAGGGGACGAGCGAGATTCAAAAGAACATCATCGCCCGCGAACTGCTCGGAAAGGGGTTCTAGCCCAGGATCCGCCGATAGTGGCGGATTAACGTGCCACGAGATAAGTAGAGTTTTGGGTGGGTAGAAGAAGATATTGGATAATGTGGCAACCAGGCGGCCCCGGCAGGGGGTGGTACGGTGCCGGTTGAGGGTTCCCGCGTGCTCGTGCCCGTGAAAGACACGGCGACGTTGCGAAACACCGTCGCATACGCTGTCGAGCAGGCGGACCAGGCCTCCGGGGAGGATGACCCCGAACTCCACTTCGTGTACTTCGCGACGTGGCGCAACGAGGACCCGGGTGCCGAGGGGAAACACGAGGGCGCGAGACGGCTCCTCGACCGGACCAGGGTGTGGGCGTCGTACGACTTCGCGGATCTCGGCTACGACACGGAGCCGGAGGGCGACGAGGAGACGGAAATCGTCAGAACCGCCGTCGTCGGGGCGGGGTCGTACCTTTTCAGCGTGGAGGACTACGCCGACGTGCTGGCTGAGTACGCCGAAACTCACGGGATCGAGACCGTGGTGATGGACCCGGAGTACAGCGTCATCGGGCGGTCGACGCTTCACCAGCCGCTCGACTTCGAACTGGAAGCTCGCGGAGTTCACGTCGAGGAAGCCCCCGTCGATCGACCCACCAGGCGCGAACGCCTCGTCCGGGAGGTCTCTGCGGGGCGGTTCCTGTTCGTTTTCGGCCTCTCGTACCTGTTTTATCTGGTTCTGGGCGGGTTTTCGGGATCGTTCGATCTGCTCACCGGCGCAGTCAGCGCCGCCGTCGTGGCGGCCGTGCTCTCGGGCATCTCGCTCGACCACGATCCGACGTTTCCGGAGACGCCGCTTCGCATCCTCCGGGGGGCGATATACCTCCCGGTGCTGTTCGTCGAGATTCTCAAGTCCAACGTCGTCATCGCGTCGGTGATCCTCAGACCGTCGATGCCGATCGAACCCCGCCTGACCCGGATGCGCGCGTACCTCGGTCCGGGCGTCCAGATCACGACGCTGGCCAACAGCATCACCCTGACGCCCGGGACGCTCACCGTTCGCGCCAGGGATCAGGACCTCTACGTCCACACGCTTGTCCCGTGGGCCCGCGAGGGGCTGTTCGCCGGGTCGCTGGAGCGGTGGGTCCGGTTCGTCTTCTACGGCCGCCAGGCGGCCAGGCTCGCCTCCCCGGAGGAACGGGGCGACACGGAGATCCTACAGGGTCGCGACGTCGACGAGCCGGCCGTCGAGACTCACGCCGGGAGGTCCCGGTCGGCCACGCCTTCCGAAGAGTCGGACGAGGGCGAACAGCCGACGGACGGCGAGACGTCGACCGAAGAGTGGGTGAGCGACGAGTGAGCCTCGTGGACGTCACCGTCGTCGCCGGCTACTCGCTGGGCGAGGTGCTCCTCGCGATCGCCGCCCTGTTCGTGGCGCTCGCGATCGCGATGCTGTACCGCGCCGTCGACGGCCCGACCATCCAGGACCGCGTCCTCGCCGTGAACGTCCTCGGGACGAACACGGTCGTCATCCTGGCGCTGCTCGGCGCCGCGCTGGCCGAGCCGGCGTTCCTGGACATCGCGCTGGTGTACGCCCTGCTGAACTTCCTGATGGCGATCGCGATCTCGAAGTTCACCGTCGAGCGGGGGGGTGTCATATGAGCACGCTCGAGCTCGTTCGCGTCCTGCTCGTGCTCGGATTCGCCACCGCTGGCCTGTTCTTCACGCTGGTGTCAGCGACCGGCGTCATCCGACTTCCGGACGTGTACGCCCGGGCCCACACCGCCTCGCAGGCGGACACGCTCGGGGCGGGCTTTGCCCTCGCCGCCGTCGCGATCACCCTCGGCTGGGAGGTGACCACCGTGAAGACGGTGCTCCTGCTGTTTTTCATCTTCCTGACCAACCCGACTGCGGCCCACGCGATCGCGCGGGCCGCATTCGAGGAAGGCATCGAACCGTGGACCGAACTCGACGACGAGGAGGGTGATTCCGCGTGACTCCGGTCGAAGCGACGCTGCTTTTGTTCGTGCTCGCGACCGCGGTAGCGACCGCGTTGTTCAGGGACGTGCTCGCGTCGATCGTCGTCTTCGCGGCTTACAGCCTCGGGATGGCGATCCTGTACACGTTCTACCGTGCGCCCGACGTCGCGCTGACGGAGGCGGCGATCGGCGCCGGCGTGACCACGCTCCTGTTGCTGTTGACCATCGCGAAGACGGCACGCGTCACCCACCGGGAGCAGTTCGAGCCGATCCACTGGCCCGCCGCGCTCGCGGTCGGCGGGCTCGCGGTGGTTCTTCTGGGGACCCTCGGTTCCTTCCCCGAAATCGGGGACCCCGGCGCTCCGGTGTGGTCGAACGCCGAGGTCACCGGCTACTACATCGCTAACACCTACGCCGACCTCCACGTGGAAAACACCGTGATGGCCGTGCTGGCGGCCTACCGCGGGTTCGACACGTTCGGGGAGGCGGTCGTGGTGTTCGCGGCGGTACTGGCCACCATGATCGTCCTCAGACGGGAGGTGGTGACGTGAGCGCCGACTCCCAGCGGCCGCCGTACACCGAGAGTCAGGTGATCATGTCGACCGTCAAGGCGGTGGCGCCGTTCGCGTTTACCTACGGCCTGTTCGTGACGTTCCACGGCGCCGAGTCCGCGGGCGGCGGGTTCCAGGGCGGCGCCATCGTGGCCGCCGTCTTCCTGATGATCGCGTTCGCGTTCGGGATCGAACCGACCCAGGCGTGGCTCCGCAACGACGCCCTCGTGGTCCTCATCTCCGCCGGGGTCGCGGTGTTCGCCGGGATCGGTCTCGGCGCGCTCGCGCTCGGGGGCTCGTTCCTCGAGTACGGTCTGTATCCGATCGAGGACGCCGGAAAGCTCGGGATGGAAGCCGTCGAGATCGGCGGTATCGCTCCCATCGTCGCGGGCGTTTTGATCGGACTGTTCTTCCTGCTTGCGGCGGGGTTCGCCCGCGAGGAGGTGATCGAGTGATGCTGGAGATCCTGCTCACCCGATACACGTACGTGGCGTTCGTGCTTCTGCTGTGTCTCGGCATTTATATCGTGATCGCGAGCCCGAACCTCGTGAAGAAGTTGATCGGGCTCAACATGTTCCAGACTGCGATATTCCTGTTTTTCATCAGCGCCGCGTACGTCGAGGGCGGGTCGGCGCCGATCGTGCACGCCGACGGCGCTGGGGGGCCGTTCGTGAGCCCCCTGCCGCACGTCCTCGTTCTCACGGCGATCGTCGTCGGGGTGAGCCTCACCGCGGTCGGACTCGCCCTCTCGATCCGGGTGTACGCGGAGTACGGGACGCTCCGAACCGACGTGCTCGACGAGGTGATCCACGGCGACGGGGAGGCGCCGACTGAAGCGGAGGACGCGTCCCGTCTGATCGGCCGAAGTGGGGAATGGCCCGACGCCGGCCCCCGGAACGACGCCTCGACCGGAACCGGAGGTGACGACCGATGACTGATTACCTCCTTCCGCTTTTGATCGTGACGCCGATCGCGGCCGCGCTACTGTCGTTCCTCTCGGGACTCCGCTGGGACCGCGTCGGCTGGCCGATCGCGGCCGCCACGGCCGGGATCGAACTCGGTCTCGCGACGCTTTTGCTCGCACGCGTGTCCGCCGACGGACGGGTGTTCCACGCACTCGCCGGCTACCCCCGACAGTACGGGATCGAACTCGTCGGCGACGAGCTGTCGGCGGCGCTCGCGGTGCTTATCGGCGCCGCAGCGCTCGCGACGCTCGTGTTCTCCCGTCACGCTGGACCCCACGGAAACGCGTTTTACGGCGGCTTCCTCCTGCTCCTCGGGGGGTTGAACGGTGTGGTTCTCACGGGGGACATGTTCAACCTGTTCGTGTTCCTCGAGATCGTGGGGCTGACCACCTACGCGCTGGTGGCCGCCGACCGGTCGGCGGAGTCGGCGTTCGCCTCCCAGAATTACCAGTTCCTGGGGACGATCGGTGGGTAGCAGTTCCAAACCCGCGTGGGGT
>JAZKTH010000039.1:0-16463 GCA_036625675.1 Haloferacaceae archaeon | reverse complement strand
CCAAGCAAGGCGTGGATTGGGACGCGATTCCCGACCGCGTGGCCGACGACGCCAATCTCGTGAAGAACACGACACAGCGCGTCGTTGCGAAGGCGCTCGATGCGATGGAGAACTACTACGAGTACGACGACTTCAACCAGCCGAGTCACACTAAAGACGGAGCGTACCCGCTCCGAGCCAACTATGAGGAAGGGTACAACCTGTCGCTCACCGACGATGGTGGCGTGGCGTTCCGCATCAGCGCGAAACCGTACAAGCACGTCAAGGGCGTCCTCAAAGGAAGTGACGCTCACCTCGATATTCTCAAGACTGCGCTCACGAGTGACGAATGGAAGATTGGGACGGCAGAAGCCCTGTTCCACGACGAGAACGCCGAATTGCACGTCAACGTCACAAACACCGAGCAGACCGTTCGAGACAAGCAGGACTCACGGACGGCCATCGGCGTGGACGTGAACGAGGATAACGTCGCGCTGACCGCGCTGACTGAAGAAGGCGTCGAGGACACGTTGGTCATCGACTTTTCCGAACTCAAGTTCGAGCGTCACCGCTACTTCACGATGCGAAAGCGGGTACAGAACGCGGGGAAAGACAGCATTCACGACACGTTGGAAGGGCGCGAAGAACGGTTTGTCCGCGACAGACTCCACAAGGTGGGTCGTCACATCGTGGAGTGGAGCCGGCAGTTCGAGAGGCCGTGCATCGTCTTTGAAGACCTCAAAGAGATGCGCGACAGTATCGACTACGGCACGCGGATGAACCGACGCTTGCACCACCTCCCGTTCCGGGCGCTCCAATACTACACGTCGTACAAGGCGTCGTTCGAGGGGATTCCGACCGCGTGGATTACCCCCGAGTACACGAGTCAGCGATGTCCGATGTGCGGGCATACGGAGCGAGCGAACCGTCACAAGAAGCGGTTCAAGTGCAAGTCCTGTGAGCATCAAGACCACAGCGATCGTGGTGCAAGCGTCACTATCGCCGTGAAAGGAATGAAGAAACTCGATTGGAATGTGCCTGCTCTCAACAGCCTTCCCGTTGTTCGGAAGGTGCGACGGCAGGCATCGGGGGCCGTGGACGCCCCGACCGTGACCCACCCGACTGTTCGAGGCTATCAGGCCGATGGTCGCGTGGGAGTGTCCGATTAATCCACGGGAAGCCTCGGGGCTTGACCCCGAGGCGGTTCACCACTCGAACCACGATCAGCCGCGGGGACTCTCCAGGTTCGGCGACCCCCGTTACCGCTACGAGTCGGCGACGATGCTCGCGACGTGGCTGCACGGCCACAGGGGAACCCCGTTCGTCTATCAGGGCGAGGAACTCGGGATGACGAACGTGGCCTTCGAATCCCCGGACGATCTGCGTGACGTGTGGGCCCGCAACTACTGGCGCCGGGAACGCGAGGCAGGCGCTGCGTTCTCCGACGTCGCCCACAGGTTCGAACAGTTCTCGCGCGACAACGCCCGGACTCCCATGCACTGGAGCGACGAGGAGCACGCCGGCTTCACTACCGGCGACCCCTGGATACCGGTCGCGGACGATTACGAACAGTACAACGTCCAGCGCGAACGCGAACGCGATCGGTCGATACTCGGCTACTACCGGGACCTGATCGACCTGCGCCACGACGACGACGTCCTGGCGTACGGCGACTTCGAACTCCTCGCTCCCGACGACGAGGAGAGTTACGCTATCCGTCGCACCCTGTCCGACGCCGACCACGAACTCCTGATCCTCTGTAACTTCACCGACGGCACGCCCACCTTCGCGGTTCCTCCGCGGATTGACTCCGATCGAGCCGAGGTCGCCCTGTCCAATGAACCTCACACCGACACCACTCCCGATTCAGGCTCCGACATCACTCTCGAACTCGACTCCATCGCCCTGCGCCCCTACGAAGCCGTAGTCTATCGGCTCCACTGAGTACCTACTCTTGTGCCGGCCTCGGCCACCCTCGAGCCGCCGGATTTTAAGTGTAAATTGATGTTAATTTTATATTCTTATTCTGGATACGAACTCTTAAATACTGGTACGAGACAACCCGAAATATCACGGAGCGGTCTGTCGATGGACGAGAGTTCAGCCCCACCCGGGAGCACGGAGAACGAATCGCCGTCGAGCCACGGGAACAAGCATGCCAGACGGGGACCGCCGACCGTTCCGCCGCCGGAGCCGCCGGATAGTCCCGATGCGTGGTACGCGTCCGACGTCCGCGCCCAGTACGAGGTGATCGAGGGAGTCGTCGCGACGATCCGGGAGGCCGAGGGCGGATTCAGGTACGACGTCCGCGAACCGGGACTCGCTCCCGTCGATCGCGACGGGCTCCGGACCGTCAGGGAGTACTTCTCGGCGGGGAGCCACCGCCGGCCGCTGACGCGGGAGGGAGCCATCGAGCGGGCCCGACGGGGGTTCGCGCCGAAGTACGAGCGGGCCCTCGATCGGCTGCTCGATGCCTCGCCGGCCGCCCGCCGACGGATCGACTACCACGCTCTCTCCGCATTGCGTCTCTTCGAGGAACTCACCCCCGTCGCGCTCGACGGCCGGGTGGAAGTGGCCGACGTCGGCGACGACGCCGAACTCCTCGTCCACACCGACCGGTTCGCCCCCGTCACGACCGGCTACGCCGGCGACGCCCGGTTCGCCGAGCGCGTGGCCGGCGAACGGCTGGGGACTTACAGCGTCGCCTTCGCCGGGTTCAGCGTCGACGTGGTGATCTATCGGGAGAACCTGCTGGGATCCGATCAGTTCACGACCAAGTACGCCGTCCTCGAGCCGGACCTGCTTCCGGGCGACGAACAGCTCATTCGGGAGTGCAAGGAGCGGATCTGGGAGACGAACGTGACCCGCGTGCTGGACGACAGACGGTCGTTCGTCGAGGAGCGGGCGAGACAGTTCCTCTCCAGGCGGCTCACCGCCCGGAACACGCGCGCGTGGCTCGACGCCACCCGGTACCGGCTCCGGTCGGCGCTTTCGACGTACGACCTGACGGTGCCGCCGGTGGACTCCCGGTTCGCCCCGGACCGGCTCGACGACCTGGTGTACTACGTGATGCGGGACCTGGTCGGCCAGGACATCCTCACGATCCCGATACGGGATCCACACCTCGAGGACGTCGAGGCCAACCGGATCGACGAGCGGGTGAAGGTGATCCCGCGGACCGGGACGCTACCGTCGGTCGGGGTGGGCGGCGATCGCGTCCCGACGAACCTGTCGTTCGGCGGGGAGACGCGGTTCGTCAACGTCGTCACCCAGCTTGCGGCCCACGACGGCACTGAACTCAACGCTTCGACGCCGAGCGCGAAGGTGAACCTCGACCTGGAGGGCGTCGAGCAGACGGTGCGGTGTGCGGTCGCGCTGCCGGTCATCAGCGAGGGGGGTCCCCACGTGTCGATCCGGAAGCAGGCCACGGACGTCCTCACGCCGGTCGATCTGATCGAGAACGACACGCTCTCGGTCGATCTGGTGACGCTCCTGTGGCTGCTGTACGAACACCACGGGGTGGGGCTGTTCTGCGGGCCGACCGGGGCGGGAAAGACGACGCTTCTGAACGCCCACATGCCGTTCGTCCCGTTCGACGACCGTCCGATCAGCATCGACGAGGGGTCCCGGGAGGTGACGTTCCCCCACGAGACCGGCGTCTCGCTGACCACCCGCGAGCACGAAAGCGAGTACAAGCGGGTGACGATGGCCGAACTGATGACCGAGACGAACTACCTCAATCCCGACGTCGAGGTCATCGCCGAGATCAACACCCCGGAATCGTTCGCCACGTTCGCTGAAACGCTGAACACCGGCCACGGGCTGCTCGGCACCATGCACGCCGACGACGTCGAAACCCTCGTCAACCGTCTCATCGAACAAAACGTGCCGGCGTATCTCCTCAGGGAGATCGATCTGGTCGTGTTTCCGCGCCACGTCGACGGTGACAGGTACGTCGGCCGAATCGTAGAGTTCCTCTCCCCGGACGAGTACGACGCCCTTCCGGCAGACCCGGGGGAAAGTACGGTCGAGGAAGGGCCCCCGAAGGGGGGCGTGGTGTCCAAACGTGGGACGGAGATCTACTGGAACACCGTCGCCCGGAGAACAACGGACGGCCAATTCATCCTCGCGTCCCAGGAGCTAGCGGATTCGACCGGATCCGCGGACTCGGACGTGGGCACCGGCTGTCGGTTCTTCCACCGCCTGGCCGAGCGGACCGATCGTCCGATATCGGCCGTCGACCGGGAGTTCCATCGGAAGCGCAGATACGTGGAGTACCTCGTCCGGGAGGAGTTCACCGACATCGAATCGCTGTTCCGGTTCCTCGCCGATCTCCGCACCGACGAAGCCGCCACGGTCGAACGAGTGAGTCGGGACCGCACCCGGGGAGACGGCGGATCGGCGGGGGCAGAACGGTGAGCCGAACCGAGACGGACAGGGGGCTCTCTCTCCTGGATCGAGCGCTGTACGCGCTGTTCGCCCGGCACGCTGACGGAACGAAACACGCCACCGCCCGCCGCCGCTACCGGGCGACCGACCTGAAAACGAGCTTCGACGTCTTCCTCTCGCGGCTGTACGGGCTCTCGTGGCTGCTTGCGTCCTCAGCGTGCGTGCTCGTCGTGGGATTCCTGCTCGCAGTTCCGGAGCGGACGCTGTGGGGTGCGGACGCGATATTGCTCCGGATCGCGAACGTCCAGCCGTTCACCGCCGTTTCTCGGGGGTCCCTCGCCGTCGGCCTCGCCACGGCTGTCGGACTCTCGATGAAGGCGGCCACGATCCGGGCGGGTGGGCTGTACCTCCGGTGGCTCGCGACCGCCCGACGCAACGACATCGAGCGGACGCTCCCGGGCGCGGTCCGATATCTCCATTCGCTTTCCTCCGGCAGCGACGATCCGCGAGAGATGCTCCGCCGGACCGCGCGGAACGACGCCTACGGGGAGTCGGCCGTCGCCTTCCGGAAGACGCTCAACACCGCGGAGCTCACCGGGAGTCTCGACGCCGGACTGCGTCGGGTCGCCCGTGACACCCCCTCCAGGGAGCTGCTCGCCCCGTTTCTGCTCAAGTTCCGCGAACACGCGATGCAGGGCGAGGACGCCCTCGAGAGCTACCTCCACATGGAGAGTCGCATGCTGAGTCACCGGCAGGAACGGGCGCGTACTCGCGCCTCGGGCTACCTGGAGCTGCTCGCGGAGCTCTTCGTCGTCATGCTCGTCTTGCCGGCGCTTTTCGTCATCGTCCTCACCGTGATGAGCGTGCTCGCGCCCGGGCTGGCTGAACCGGTCGCGACCCCGTTCGGACCGACGAGCCTGCGGGCGCTTGCTGTGTACGGCAGCGCCGTTTTCATCCTGCTGGTCGGTCTCGTGGCCGTGCTCGTCGTCGAGAGCGTGCGTCCCGAGGACCAGTATACCCGCTACGTCCGGCCCCAGGGCGTGATCCCGACCCTCCGCACCGCGGGAACCAATCCGGCGAGTGCGGCCGTCGTCTTCCTCCCCCCGGCGGTGGGGGTCGGACTCGCCGCCTCCAACGCCGGGGTCGGGACCCTGAACGCGTTCCTGGCTGGCTACGTCAGTTACGCACTCCCCGTCGGCGTTCTCGCGTTGCGACGCGCCAGGCTCGACGACGCCAAGGACCGGGAGATCCGCGACTTCGTGCACGCGGTCTCGGGCCACGTCTCGCTGGGTCGGCCGTTCCCGGAGGCCGTCCGGACAGTCTCCCGGGAGGTCGACCTCGGGCCGCTCGACGACGACGTCGCGGACCTGGGGTTCAACCTCGGCCTCACCTCCGCCCCGGAGGGGGAGTCTGACCGGCGAATCGGGAAGGAGGAAACGCTCGACGGCAGGCCCGACAGACGGACTGCCGCGCTGGACCGATTCGTCGAGCGGGTCGGCACGCCGCTGGGGGAACAGACGGTGGGGCTGGTCACCGGCGCCCTCGACGCCGGCAGCGACACCGAAACCGTGTTCGAGAACCTCCAGTCGGAGATCGGTCGACTGTACCACGAGAAGCGGTCGCTCCGCTCGGCGATGCTGGTGTACGCCGTCGTCGGGTGGACGACAGCGGTCCTCATCGTGGGAATCGTGGTCGCGGTCAACCAGTACATCGTCGACGGGTTCACGCAGCTCTCGGCGACGCCCGGGACCGCGGGATTCGCGCTCGATCCCGCCACGATCGACCCCGAACGCGACGCGTTCCGGTTTTACGTCGTCACCCAGGCGACGATGCTCGCCTCCGGCTGGTTCGCCGGTATCGCGTCGCGGAACCGGTACGAGGCGCTGTTGCACTCCGGCGTGCTCGTTCTCGTCTGTTACCTGGTGTTCGCGGGGGTCGGTGCGCTGTGAACCGGTCGCCACGACGAACGCGAGAGCGCTCCCAGTCGGAAGTGATCGGCGTCGCCCTGCTGCTGGGGATCGCCGTCGTGAGTCTGGGCGTGCTCACGCTGACGATCGGAGCGGCGCTCGAGGAGAACGCGGCGGCCGCCGACGCGAACGCGGTGGCGACGGGTCTCGAACGGGGGATCGCGCCGGTCACCACCACCGGAACCCGGGAGGCGACGATTTCGTTCTCCGACGGCACGCTCAGAACCGCCGACCGGACGGTGCGCGTCCTCGAGGACGGGGAGCCGGTGTCGGAACGGGACGTCGGGACGCTCGTGTACGAAACTGACGACCACCGCGTCGTCTCGCTTTGCGGTGCGGTCGTGGCGTCCCGCAGCGGGTACGCCAGGCTACGCGACGGTCCGCCGATCGCGGCCTCACCCGGAGTGCTCCTGGTCGGGATCGTCGATCTCCGCCCGGGGGAGCCGGTGTCCCACGGCGGGACGGGCACGTCGGTGCTCACCCTCCGGACGACGGTTTCCCACGAGCGGACCGACCTCGGCACCGGCGAGTACGCCGTCGCGATCGAGACGGCGACGCCGGACGCCTGGCGACGGGAGCTCGAACGGCAGGGGGCCGACGCGAGCGTCGAATCGTTCTCGGGGGACGACGAGCGGAGCGTCGTCGCCCGGTTCGAGGGCGAGCGGACCGGCTACGTGGTCGTTCACGACGTGGACGTGGAGGTGTTCCGTGGCTGAACCCGATCGCGGAGCGATCGGCGACCGGGCACCGTCCCTGTGGGCGTCCCTCGACGGGGGCGTCGAGCGGGGGACGACCGCGGTCGTCGGAAAGACGCTGGAGGCCGCGATCGTGATACTGTTCCTCGGCGTGCTCGCGAGCACGCTCCACGCTGGCGTCGCTCCGACGTACGAACGGGCGACCGGCGACGACGTCGCCGATCGGGTGGTGGTGACCGCGAGCGAGGAGATCGAGTGCGCCGTCCCGCCCGACCGCACGGGGGCCGGGGTTCGGCGATTCGGTTTCGAACGCGAACGGCGGGTCGACCTGCCCCCCCGGATCGGGTCCCGGAGCTACAGGATCGAAGCCGCCGGGGAACAGCTGCGACTCGTTCATCCTGATCTGGGCGACAACGCGACGACGCGGCTCGCTGTACCGTCTCGGGTCGCGGCCGTCACCGGAACCTGGCGAAGCGGACGGGAGACGTTCGTCGTCGTCGAATCCGACGATAGCGACGGGACGCTCGCGGTGACGATCCGGCTGGTGAACCGATGATCGGGGGGCCGGTCCTCGCCGAACGACGGGCTCCCCGTGCGCCCGGGAACAGCCAGGCCGACGCACCGTCGGCAAACCGCGGTCAGGCGAACATGGCGAGTCTCGCCGTCGCGCTGTTGCTTCTGGTTGCAGCGGGGAGCACGGCGGTCGCGATCGCTCACGGTTCGCTCGCGGCTGCCGAACGCGATGCGCTCCAGCGCGACGCCGCGACTGACCTGGCGGACGGACTCGTCTCCCCGGACGCCTCACACGTCCGCAGGGAGAACGTCCTCGACCGGAACGAGACCCGGAAGCTGACGGTCTCGGAGGCGGAGGCGCTGGCACCCGGGCTCGGGAACCGATCGTTTCGGGTGCGCGTCGACGGCCGCACCCTCTTCGGGCGGGGCGACCCCACCGGCGGCACGGCCGTGGATCGTCTCGTCGTTCTCGCTACCGACGACACCCGCACTTACCGCCTCGACCTCGCCGACGACGACGCCGTGACGATCCCGCGTCGGACCGAGAAACTCCGGATCGACGTGGAAAGTGACGAGGGGAGCTCCGTGTCGACGGTTCGGGTCAACGATCGGGTCGTCCTCCACGATCCGTCGGGACTGAACGGGACCGCTACCGTCCCCGTGCCCTGGACGGCGACGCTCCGGGTGACGCTCGAGGCCACTGGGACGGACGCGACGGTCGAGATCACCGCAACCTCGGAGACGACGGCCAAGGCCCGCCTGGAGGTGACTGTCGGCGATGGCACCTGAGCGACGCCGGCGCCGCGAACGTTCGGGACGGGGCCAACTGTCCGTCTCCCTGATCGAGGCGATCGTCGGCGTGGTGTTGATCCTGGGCGTGGCGGCGACGTTCGGAATGGGCGTCCCCGCCGCCGACACCGAAACCGCACAGCTGGAACGGTACGCCGCCGACGCGGCGACCGTCCTGAAAAACGAACCTCCCCGCCACGCGGGCGAGACACGGCTGACCGAGCTCACCCGGTCCCAGCAGGGCTTCGACCGCGAACGGGCGGCCCTGGAGCGGCGCATCGACGGGATCCTCCCGGACAACGTGCTCTACCGCGTGGAGGTGTCCGGTCCGGAGGGGGAATACGGATCAGTCGGCCAGGTACGGCCGGCCGGGACACCGGTGGGATACGCCGCTGTCACGACGCGTCACGGCGAGTTCGAGCTGTGGGTGTGGTACGGATGACGACTGGACGGACGAATCCGTGGGGGACTACTCCGGGGCGGCCGAACCGGGGGCGGGATCCGGCTGCCCGGCGCGGGCAGCTCGTCCTGGTGGCGGCAGCCGTCGTCGCGCTGGCGCTGGTTCCGATGGCGTTTGCGTACCTCCAGCTGGGCTATCACGGCGACGTTGACGCGTCGGCCGAGTCGGAAAGCCCCTTAGCGGACGCCGAGCGCTCGCTCGAACTGGCCGTCGAGAACGCCAGCGCCGGCGTCGACGGGGAGTACGCGTGGTCGGATCGGGACGACGCCGTCGCGGCGTTCCAGTCCTCCGTGGCCGACGACGCCGAGACGATCGAACGTCTCCGACACGCCCACGGAGTCGTCGTCGAGATCGATCGTGCCGAGGGGCCCGTACAATCGTGGCGCGAGTGCCCGTCGGGGCCGATGCGGGATTTCGGTCCCTGCGAACGCGCCGGCAACGTCGTCATCCAGGAGCGGGCGGGGGAGACGACGATTCTCGCGGCGGGGTACCGCGTTCGCGTGGCCACGCCGGACGGGCGAGAGTCGATCCGGGTCGCGATCGTGACCTTCGAGTAGCTCCGCGCGGGCACGGCGATCTGCCGGCGTCCGGGCGGCGTTCACTCTTCGCCCGCCAGTTCCTCGTCGAACCCCCACTCGGCGGCACGCCGTTCCGCCTCCGCCCTGGCCTCGGCCTGAATCGCCTCGACCCGCTCTTCGTCCGAGAGGAAGGCGGCGAGGGGGTCGCCCTCGTCCTCCTCGTCGTCCCGATCGTCGGGGGTCCGTCTTCGGGTCTCCTCGGCGAGTTCGGCGTTCCGGGCCAACTGTTCGGCGGGGGCTCCCGGTGGAACCCGGAAGTCCGCGGCGCCGTCGGTGTCGTGGAGCGATCCGAGCGCCTCCGGGTCGGTCTCGTAGCGGTCGACGCGATACGGCCCCGAATCCGCCAGCCTGGCCAGCGCCCTGGTTCCTCTCGCGTCTCCGGCGACGTCGTAGGCGAACACCGGGACGCCCGCGGAGAAGGTGATTACTCCACGAGTATCGGCGTCCAGCAACAGCGTCTCCTGGGGATCAACCACGACGTACCCGTCCAGACCGGTCTCGAGTGCCCGCTGGAGCGTGACGCCGAGGTCGGTGACGACCCGCGAACTCAGCAGCGTTCCCTCGGGCACGTGCAGCCCGTGGGATCTGCCGGGAATCGGGGGAGTCGCGTCGGAAGTCATGTCGGTTGTCTCCTCTCCGGGTCAGTGCGTTTCCGGGACGACGGCGCTTTTGAACCGCGTTGCGACGTCGTCGGCCCGGCCCGTGCGAACGTCGAGTGCGGCGGCGGCCTCGCGGTAGGCCCTCGCGGCGGCGGAGTCGGGCGCGTGAGCGAGGAGCGGCTCCCCCGCCCGACGCGCCTCCCGGACGGCGTCGCTTTCCGGCACCGCCGCCAGCGTCTCGCCGCCGAAGTAGCGCTCGGCCTTCCCGGCGACGTCGCCGAGTCCGCCGCGCACCCTGTTGAAGAGGATCCCGGCGGTCCCGGTGCCGTACGAGCGGGCGTACTCCTGGGCCTTGAGGCCGTCCGACAGCGACGGTACCGTCGGCTGGAGCACGACGACGATCCGGTCCGCCAGCACGAGCGGCAGCACTGCCGACTTCGAGCCCAGCGCCGCCGGCGAGTCCAGGAGCAACACGTCCGTCTCCCGGGCGAGTTTCGCGACGACATCGCGGAGGCGGGCCGGATCCGCGCGTTCGAACGCGGCGAGGCTGGTTCCACACGGCACGACGCGCATCCCGAAGCGATCGTAGATCGCCTCCGAGACGCTCGCGCCGGTCCCCTCGACCAGCAGGTCGTGGAGCGTCACCTCTACGTCGTCGAGCCCGGCGTGGAAAAGCAGGTTCGCCATGCCGGTGTCTGCGTCGACGACGGTCACGTCGTGGTCGGCGGCAAGCGCCATCCCGAGCGCGAGCGTGCTCGTGGTCTTCCCGGTGCCGCCCTTCCCGCTGGCGACGGCGAACGCTTCGACCATACTCGCCCTCCCTCGGTTTCGGGGTTAAAACCACCGTCTCGGATCCGGACGGATCGGGGCGGGGCGGGATGGCCCGGGGCGGAGCGGGGTGGCCCGTGGCGAAGCAGGGTCGTTCGGAGCGGGGAGGGGCAGGGCGGTCGGGGCAAGGAGACGCGTGGCGTACCCTGGTGGGTGACGGGCGCGCTCGCGCCGACTCAACAAGTTTTTACGCGCGCTGGCGATACCGAACAGTATGGCTAAAAGGAAGGCCCGATCGGTCGGCAGCGCCGGGCGCTTCGGCGCGCGATACGGGCGCGTCTCCCGCGTTCGCGTTCGCGACATCGAAGCCGAGATGCGGTCGGCGACCGTCGACGGCAACGACGTGAAACGAGTCGGAACCGGCATCTGGGTCGACGAGGAGACCGGCGAGACGTTCACCGGCGGGGCGTACCGCCCCGAGACGCCCGGCGGAACGCAGGTCAAACGTTCGATCCGCGCCGCACTCTCCGGCGAAGACGACGAGTGAACCGATGGCGTACAAGTGTTCCCGCTGCAAACGCGACGTCGAACTCGACGAGTACGGCGGCGTCCGCTGTCCGTACTGCGGCCACCGCGTGCTGTTGAAGGAGCGCGGCGGCGACGTCAAGGAAGTCGACGTCGAGTGACCCCTCGGTCCGGGTGAGGGAAGGGTGACCCGACCGCACGCCGCGACGCTTTCGTTCGTCTACACCGACGAGCAGCGCGCCCGGCTCGTCGCCGACGCGGTCGCGGTCGAACGGGGCGAACTGGAGGACGACCGGACGCGGGCGACCCTGGCCCGCGAGGGGAACGCCGTCGAGGTGACCGTGGAATCCCGCGACCTCGTCGGTCTCCGCGCAGGGATGAATAGCTGGATCCGGTTGATCGAGGTCGCCGAGCGGACCGACGCCGTCGCGGTCGGTCCCAGCGAGTGACGGTCGCGGGCCGTCCCCACGAGTGACGGTCGCGGGCCGATCAAATGATCGTGCCGTGCTTCTTGTCGGGGAGCCGTTTCTCGACGTCGGCGTAGAAATCGAACCGGGCGACGAGCTCGTCTCTGAGTTCAGACGGCGGAACGATCTCGTCGATGACCACCTCGCTCGCCATCCGGTGGACGTCGATGTCGCGGCGGTACTCCTCCCGGAGTTCGGCCTCGCGCCGTTCCCGCTCCTCAGGGTCGTCGATCTCGTCGAGCTTCCTGGCGTACACGGCGTTGATCGCCGCCTCAGGTCCCATGATGGCGATCTCCCCCGAGGGGAGCGCGATGACGCTCTCGGGGTCGTACGCCGGGCCGCCCATCGCGTAGATCCCGGCGCCGTACGCCTTCCGCACCACGACTGTCTGTTTCGGCACCGTCGCCGAGGAGGTCGCGTAGATGAACTTCTTCCCCTCCTCTAAGATGCCGTCCTTCTCGACCTGCGAGCCGGCCATGAAGCCAGGGGTGTCACACAGGTACAGCAGGGGGATCTCGTAGGCGTCGCACGTCCAGATGAACTGCGCGGCCTTGCTCGCGGCGGCGGGGAAGATCGCGCCCGAGCGCTCGGTCGGCTGGTTGGCCACGACCCCGACCGGGCGACCGTCGATCCGCGCGAAGGCGGTGACGATCTCGGTGCCGTACTCCGGCCGCAGTTCCAGGACCGACTCCGCGTCGACGATCCGCTCGATCAGGTCGTGGACGTCGTAGGGACGGTTCGGCTCCGCCGGAACCAGTTCGTCGATCCCGTCGGGGCTGTACCGGGGCGGCTTCGACTCCGACCGCGGGGGCGTCTCGCCGGCCCTGTCGGGGAGATACGAGATCAGCTCCGCGACGAGCTCCCGGGCGTGGGACTCGTCGCGGGCCACGAGGTCGGCCGACCCGGAGTGGCGGGCGTGCACCGACGGGCCACCGAGTTCCTCGAGGTCGATCTGTTCGCCGGTTACCATCTCGACCATTCGGGGGGAGGCGATCGCCATGGCGGACATCCCCTCGACCATCACGGTGAAGTCGGCGAACACTGGGGTGTAGGCGGCGCCGGCGATGCAGGGCCCGTACAGCACGCAGATCTGCGGGACGCGTCCGGACAGCATCGAGTGATTGTAGTAGTACTTCCCGATCCCCTCGCGGTTGGCGAAAAAGCCCGTCTGCTGGTCGATCCGTCCACCCGAGGAGTCCATCAGGTAGAGGACGGGTTTGCCCGTCTTCAGCGCGCGCTGTTGCATCCGGAGGAACTTCTCGACCCCCCGGGCGGCCATCGATCCGGCCTTGACGGTGAAGTCGTTCGCCATGAAGTGGAGGTCCCGCCCCTCGAAATTCGCCGCCCCGGTGAGCAGCCCGTCGGCGGGCACGCGATCGCCGTCGTCGTACTCCGCCACGTCCGGGCTGTCGGGGTGCCACGCGTCGAAGTTGGCGAACCTGCCGTCCTCGAAGCCGATGTCCCCCTCGAACCACAGCTCCAGCCTGTCGCGGACGAACAGTTTCCCCTGTTCGGGGAGCCGGTCCCTGTACTTCTCGGGGCCGCCCTCGAGGATGTCCTCGATCTCCTCGCGCAGGGACTTCTCCCGTTCCGTGGGTCCCAGATCGTCCTCGAGTGGGTACTCGGGCTCGGGTGGACTCGCGGCCGCCGTCGGCTCCGTCTCGTCCCCGACGTGTACCTCGACCTCGACCGCGAGATGTTCGGCGAGGGCGGCGGCGATCGCCTCGGCCTCCTCGCCCGTCGCGCCTTCGCCCACGTGAACTTTCATGACGGCTACTCCATCCGGCGGTCGCAAATCCTTTTCGCCCGGTCCGTTTTCGTCGGACACTTCGTTCACGCCCTCGGCGACGCGCTTCCGGGCCTCCAGACGTAGCGGTGGCTCGAACACGCCGTCTCACAACTCCGCAACCACCACGGCCTGTCACCCGACGCTGGCCTCTTCGGGCACGTACCGCGACGCGAACCAGCCGATTCCGGCCGCGACCACGGCAGGCAGGCCGACGGCGAACAGCAGGACGAGGAAAACGCCGCCGCGGGCCAGAAAACTCGCATCGAACACGAGAGCAACGAGCGGCACCAGCACCAAGCCGATAGCGATGCCGTAGGCCGTTTTCGAGACCGCGTCCAGAAGATACCGTCGGCGTACGAGAAACGCGGTGGCACCCAGCCACGCTGCCAGGCCGAACAGGATCCCAAGCCCGCTTCCGGTCAGAATGAGGAGGACAGTGGTTCCGACGATGCCGATGACGAACCCACCGACGATCCCGACCAGGACGGTGAGCGTATTGTCCATGACCCCGTCCGGATCGATCGGATGCTCGACCGGAGTCGAGGTTTCGGTCGAGACGTTTCTGAATTCGTCCGTGTCGTTCTCGGCGATTGCGTCGGATTCGGACGCGCTCGTTTCGGGAGGCACGGGGTCTCTCCCCTCGAGATCGGCCGAACAGTGGATGCAGTACGTCGCTCTCGGCCCGATCGGCCCCCCACACTCCGGACAGCGCGGATCGTCGAGACGCTCACCGGCCCCCATTTTCCTTCCCCGCGTCGGCGTGGTTGCGTTGGCTCATGTTCCCGCTTCCGTCGATTGGCGTAATACTACTACACGTTCTTCAAGCTGCGCGTATTATTCACAGAATCAGATAAAAAATAAAGGTGATTTGTCGTTCCACAACCGATGATCCGGCGCCTTCTGGGGTAACTACTTTATAAAAAGAGATATCAATGAACAGGCACTCGAGAAATGGTCGTCGAAATCATCGGGGGATTCGTCGGGCTCGTTCTGCTCGTGCTGGCGGGAGCATACGCGATCAGCATTTACAATCAGCTCGTTCGGTTGCGGCGTCGTGTCGATCAGGCGAAACAGAACGTCGACGTCCTGCTGAAACAACGGCAGGACGAACTCACGAAGCTGATCGACGCTGCCCGGGAGTTCATGGAACACGAGGAGGAGTTGCTGGCCGAACTCACCGAAGCCCGCGAGCGAGCCGAACGGGCCCGGACCCCGACCGAACAGGCCTCCGCCGACCAGGCCGTCCGGAACGCTCTGGCGGGGTTTCGGGCCCGGTTCGAGGATTACCCCGACCTCCGTTCGCAGACGAACATGCTGCAGTTCCAGGAACGCATCTCCGATGTCGAGTCACAGATCGCGGACCGGAGAGAGTTCTACAACGAGGCCGTCACCCGGTACAACACCCGAATCAAACAGTTTCCGTACGTCATCCTGGCCACGCAGTTCGGATACACCGAGGAAGAGCTTTTCACCGCAACGGACGCGGAAACCGCCGACGTTGACGTCAGCGAAACGTTCGATACCGAGTGAGATGGGAGATCCTCGCCTGTTCGAACGGGGAAGCCGTCCGTCCGCGGCTGTAGTCGTCTGCCTCGTCACCGGGTTCCCACTCCAGATTTCCATCGACGCGCTGGCGTTCTTCGTGTTTCTGTTCGGTCTGGGGCTTCTCCTGATCTACCGGGGATTCAACGAATACAGGGTGGGACGGTTGATTCGCGACACGGCGACCGAGACGGTCCAGGCGGCGGCCGTCGGTCGCACCGAACTCGAAGGGGTTGCCGAACCCGCCGGTGGGGTCCTCGCTCGACCCTTCACTGACGGTGGCTGTCTCTACGCGCATTACCGGATCGACGAAGAACACGAGGACAGCGACGGCGACAAGTCGTGGCGGACGCTGGACCACGACACCTGGGCCACGGACTTCTATCTGGACGACGGGACCGGCGAAGTGCTCGTCGAGCCCGAGGTCTCCGCCAAGTTCGAGATCTCCGACGAACACACGACCAGGATCGTCGTCCCGGAGGGACGATCGGCACCGGACGAGGTCGCCGAATTCCTCGAACAGGGAACCGACGTCGATCGGACGTCGGGACACAAACGGCGGTACGTCGAGGAGGTTATCCCGCCCGAGGAGACGGTGTACGTCCTCGGGGGTGCGGAAATTCGTACGGACGCCGAGGGGCGAGATCACGAGAGCCTCGTGATCCGACGGGACGACGGCAGTGACCGTTTCGTCGTCTCTGATATGACCGAAGAGACGTTGACGACCGTACTGAGTCGCCGGGCTCCGATGATGATCGTGTTCGGACTCGCGTTGAGCGCGTTCTCCCTTTACATGCTGTTGACCGAGCTGGGGATCGGGTGACTCTGACGATGAAACACGGAACGACGCCGATCGAGCGGGAGATTCCGACCTTTCGTCCATGACTGACGAGGATCACGACGGAGCGGTGAGCAAGGAACTGGAAGCGGAACAGGAGGAAACGGGTGATCGGGAGCCGATCGAAGGAACGATCGAACCGCCCCCCGACGAAGCCGCTGACGCGTTTCTCGAACTCGAATCCGAACTCGCCACGAGCGAGACGGCCACGTCGTCGGGTGACGTGACTCGTCCTGCCGCACTCGTCGTCGGTGCCCGGAAGGTGTCCGCCGGGGCGGTACCCGATTCCTATCCCCGCGAGATACGGGCGCAATCGGCACTGGAGCTCCAGGTGCTGCTCCGGGGCGGCGAGCGGACGGCCGTCTACCTCGGCTGGCCCGAGGACGGCGGGATCGATCCTGACTCGAGTCTGGGCCGACTTCTGGCCGTTCTCGACGTGTCGCCAGCCGAGTTCGCCGACCTGTACGGTGAAGAGCTCCTGCTCGAACGCGAGGGTGGACACTACACCGTGTTTCTCCCCCCCGAGCCGCCGCGAGGCACGGGCAACTGGGAACTCGGCGTCTTC
>JAZKTH010000218.1:0-2657 GCA_036625675.1 Haloferacaceae archaeon | reverse complement strand
GCCGCTTCCGCAGTCGACGAGCAGCGTCCGATCCCCCCGTTCCAGCAACAGTCCCGTCTGTACCCGTTCGGGAACGGGCATCGCGCTCCCGGTCCCCAGAAAGGTGACGTCCATGCGGGCACGTCGCGGCCCCAGATAAAAAACGGCCGCGACACCCTCGCTCCGGGTTCGAGCCTCCGGCCGTCACTCCCGATCTGGATCGGGGGAGCGCCGGGGGCCGTGACCGAAGGGTGTGCCGGGAGGCGCAATCTACCCCACATTCGTGCATACTTTTGATACTGATGGGGCAAAGTAGCACACAACCACGGGTGTTTTTACGGATCGACCCGTGATCGGGCGTATGGCATCCGACCGGGAGGCGGGAGGGATCGACGGGCCGCGGGAGAAGTGTGGCGTCGTCGGTATCTCGCTGGAAGAGCGCGCGGCCGCGCGGCCGCTGTACTACGCACTCTACGCGCTCCAGCACCGGGGGCAGGAGTCGGCCGGTATCGTCACCCACGACGGGTTCCAGCAGCACAGCCACGTGGAGACCGGCCTGGTCGGGGACGTCTTCGACGAGGCGGCGCTGGCCGGGCTCAACGGATCCAACGGGATCGGACACGTGCGCTATCCAACTGCGGGGGGCGTCGGCGCCTGTTGCGCCCAGCCGTTCACGGTGTCGTTCAAGTCGGGGTCGCTCGGCCTGGCGCACAACGGCAACCTCGTCAACGCCGACGAGATCCGCAGCGAACTGGCGGGGCTGGGACACGCGTTCACGAGCGCCGGCGACACCGAGGTGATCGCCCACGACCTCGCCCGGAACCTGCTCGAGGCGGACCTCGTGCGCGCGATCAAGCGAACGATGGAACGGATCCACGGCTCCTACTCGCTCACCATCGCCCACGGCGACACCGTACTCGGGGTTCGGGATCCCGCGGGCAACAGGCCGCTGTGCCTGGGGGAGCTGGCGGACGGCTACGTGCTCGCCAGCGAGTCGGCCGCGATCGACACCCTGGACGGGGAGCTGATCCGCGACGTGCGCCCCGGCGAGCTGATCGTGCTCGACTCCGACGGTTCGGGGTACGACTCCTACCGTCTGTTCGAGCCCGAGCGGACGGACCACTGCTTCTTCGAACACGTCTACTTCGGGCGTCCGGATTCGATCATCGACGGGAAACTCGTCTACGAAGCCCGGCGCGAACTGGGCCGGCAGCTGTGGGCCGAGTCCGGCATCGAAAGCGACGTCGTGATGCCGGTTCCGGACTCGGGCCGGGCGTTCGCCTCCGGGTACGCCGACGCCGCCGCCGAGACGACCGCCGAGGGCGATCCCCGGGGATCGAGCGAGGACGCCGTCGAATTCGCGGAGGGGTTGATGAAGAATCGCTACGTGGGCCGGACGTTCATCATGCCGACGCAGGACGAACGGGAGCGCGCAGTCCGGCTGAAGCTCAACCCGATCAAAAGCACCGTCGAGGGGAAACGCGTCACCGTGATCGACGACTCGATCGTGCGGGGGACCACATCGACCCAGCTGGTCGACCTCCTCCGGGAGTCCGGCGCCGAGGAGGTCCACTTCCGGGTCGGCGCCCCGCCGATCGTCGCCCCGTGTTACCTGGGGATCGACATGGCGACCCGCGAGGAGCTCATCGCCGCCGATCGCTCTGTCGAAGACGTCCGCGAGCAGATCGGAGCCGACTCGCTGGCGTACCTGTCGGTCGAGGCGATCGAGACCGCGCTGGGTGCGTCCCGGGAGAACCTCTGTCTCGGTTGCGTGACCGGCGAGTATCCCTACGACATCGAGAACGAGGGGGCAGACCGACCGGTCACCCGCCCGTCGATCGATCCCGAACGGGCGCACGGCGACGACTGACCCCTCAACGCAATTCCCGGTGGGCCTTCCGGACGGCCCGGAGGCCGTCAGTAGACGACGTAAAGCAGGAGATAGACGACGATCCCGAGGGAGAAGGAGACGAGCCACAGCGAGGCCGCGATCCGGCCGACGGCACGGTGGCGAGTGTCGTAGACGTCCGCAACCGGACGCGTCCCGGCGAGTAGCAGGACGTAAAAAAGCAAGGGAACGCAGACGATCGCCAGAAGGATGTGGATTCCCAAAAGCGGGAGATAGAGGTACGTCTCGACCGCTCCCGGGCCGGGGAAGTCGGTCGGGCCGATCAGCGCGACGCGGTAGAGATACAACACGAGGAAGACCGCGAACAGACCGAACGAGGTCACCATGGCGGCGCGGTGTTTCTCGACTTCGCCGCGCCGGATGAACCGCCAGCCGGACAGGATGGTGACGATCGCCAGTACGCTCACGACCGCGTTGACGGTTGGGATCGCGTTCAACAGGGCGTCGCTCGCCTGCGGGAGCGCGTTCCCGGGGATCACCTGCAGCGCGGCGGCGAACACCAGCGCGAGCGCGACGACCGAAAGGATCGCAGTCAGGGCGGGGACGTGGTTCCGCGCCCGTCGTCGGACTTCCATACCCGCGGTAGGCGCCGCGATGGCAAAAACGTTCGAGGTCTCTCCCCGAAATCGTGGGATCGACCGGCACTCGCGCGGCGAAGGGAAGGGCTTTTAATTATCCCCCGGGTACGATCGATTGCAGCAAAAACTCAGGGCGGGCGTGGGTAGCCAAGCCAGGCCAACGGCGCAGCGTTGAGGGCGCTGTCCTGTAG
>JAZKTH010000217.1:0-2668 GCA_036625675.1 Haloferacaceae archaeon | reverse complement strand
TGGGGCCACCGCCGCGGCCGGCTCGCGCTCGATGCCGACCGCGTCGAACTCCGACTCGGCGAGGTGGGCTGCGCTGTCGTTCATCGGCTCGAGGACCCCGTCGACGACGAGGTTGTAGACGAACTCGCCGGTGTCGATCGCGTTTCGGGCGGTGTCCTTCGGGGTGCCGTCCGGATGCGGCGCGGCCTGGAACGCCACGACGGGCGGATCGACCGAGACCGGAGTGACGAAGCTGTACGGGGCGACGTTGTCGATACCGTCGCCGTCGGTGGTGCTGATCCAGCCCACTGGGCGCGGGGAGACGAGGCGTCCCAGCGTGAGAAACAGTTCGAAGCCGTCGAGATCGTTCGGGTCGAACTCCATGCGTGATGGGGCGCACGTCGCGGTGAAAAGTGTACCCAGTCGGATCGAAGCGGGGGCCGGTTCCTCCCCAACCGACCCGGTCGCCGCCCCGGGCCCCTTTTACCTCCGAAGCCCCTGGATCGGCCGTGAACTCCCTGGAGGCCGAACTCGAACTGGCGCGGGAGCTCGACGTGGCCGAGATAGCGGACGTCGTCGAGTCGATCGGCTTCGCGTGCACGCGGTGTGGGGCCTGCTGTACGGCCGAGGAGACCGACGAGGGACGGGAGCCACACACCGCGACGGTGTTTCCGGACGAGATCCGCCGGCTACAGGGAGCCACGGGGAACGGCTGGCGCGACGTGGCCCGCCCGATGCCCTACGGGCTCGACGCCGACGGGACCGGCGAGACGTTCGAGTGGGCGCTGTCGGTCGACGGCTGCGGCGACTGTTCCTTTTATACCGAGGAGGGCGGCGTCGGCGCGTGTACGGTCCACGACGACCGTCCCCTGGTGTGTCGGACGTACCCGTTCTCGATCGGCGCGCTCTCCGGGGAGGGGGCGCCCGGCCGAAGCGAACCCGCGGGCGGGGTCGTCCGGGAGGAGGGCCCCGTCCGGGCCCACGAGTGTGCCGGTCTCGGGCGGGACATCTCCCGGACGGAAGCCGAGGAGCTCGCGGAAGCGCTCCGGGAACGAGCGATCCGGGAGATAGCGGAGGCGATCGACGTCCGGGACACCTACCGTCCCGTCGACGCGGGCGGGATCGTGGTCCACGACTCCGAAGGACAGAAACGACCCGACGGCGAACCGCTGGAGGACGGGCGCTGATGCCGGATCGGCGCGCGACAGGGACCCCTCGAGCGTCGGACGGAGATCGGCGCGGCCAGGTAGGTGCGCTTTTCAGGGTCGGGCACACAGGGACGAACAGACCGACCACCTCATGACGTTCGTCACGAAACTCACGTTCCAGTCGGGCGACAGGGCCGTCCTCGAGGACACCGTCGCGGAGATCAAGGGGATGCTCGAGCGAAAGGGGGTCGAGTGTAAAGGGCCACACTCCTCGCCGCCGGAGAAGCTCCGCGTCCCGCTGTCGCGCCGGCTCGACGCCGGCGAGACGTTCCGGGAGTGGACCTACACCGTCTACACGCGGCGGATGGAGATCCACGGCGCGGAACACATCGCGCGGGAGGTGGGCCACATGGAGTTCCCCGACTCCCTCCACGTCGAGATCGAGGTCGGACGGAAGCGACCGCTGGGATACAAGCGGAACTGATCGCGGACGAACGGCCGGCAGCGCCCCGCTCCGGAACCCGTCACGCGTCCGTCTGACGCACATTTATACAGCCGGAACGACCTGTTGTTCGTATGAGTAACCGGGTGGAGGACCTGGAACGTCAGGTGCAGGAACTCCAGGCCGCAGTCAACGGCTTGACCGAGGAACTGGTGGAGACGAAAGCGCGGCTTCGCGACCTGGAGGCGGCCGAACGCGAGGAGTCGGCACCCCCGGACGAGCCCGCGGACGAGCCGGCCCCGGAGCCGGCCGAAAGAACGACGAAAAGCGACGTCCACGCCGACGTCGTTGAGGCGAACCCGGACGCGAAGCGCGACGCGACGTCAGGTGAGAGGGACGACGCCGCCCCCGGCGAGGGGAGCGAGGCCGGCGACGATGGCGAAGCAGCTAAATCCGAGGAGGGTGACGAATCGAGCGGAGACGGGGAGTCGGAGGAGAGCGACATCATCGTCGCGTAAGCTCGCGGCTCCACACGCGAGCGACCCATGCACATCAAAGAGCTCGTCCTGGACGATTTCAAGAGCTTCGGACGACCCACGCGTATCCCCTTTTACGAGGACTTCACGGTGATCACCGGGCCGAACGGCTCCGGGAAGTCGAACATCATCGACGCGGTCCTGTTCGCGCTGGGATTGGCGCGGACGCGCGGGATCCGCGCCAAGAAGCTGACCGACCTCATCTACAACCCCGGCCACGAGGACGGCGCCGGGACCGTCGGCCCCAAGGAGGCGTCGGTGACGGTCGTCCTGGACAACGAGAACCGGACGCTGAGTCGACAGCAGGTGGTCTCGGCGGCCGGCACCGACCGAATCGGCGACGTCGACGAGATTACGATCAAGCGTCGGGTGAAGGAGACCGAGGACAACTACTACTCCTACTACTACCTCAACGAGCGCTCGGTGAACCTCTCGGACATCCGCGACCTGCTCTCGCAGGCCGGCGTCACTCCCGAGGGGTACAACGTCGTGATGCAGGGCGACGTCACCGAGATCATCAACATGACTCCCTACCAGCGGCGGGGGATCGTCGACGAGATCGC
>JAZKTH010000038.1:0-16843 GCA_036625675.1 Haloferacaceae archaeon | reverse complement strand
GGTACGGAAAGAGCCTGACGGGTTCGGACGCGCAGGAGATGGAGGGGCTGGAGGGTCGGGAGTTCGACGCCGAGACGCGCGAACTCCTCGGCCTCGACGACATCGAATCCGCCCTCGAGGAGCTGGACGAACTCGAAGTCGGCGGCACCAGCGGGGGCGTCCCGACGCTGGAAGACGAGACCGCAGTCGCCGAGGAGGACGTCGTCACTGAGATCGATCGTTCCTGAGGTGGCGCCGTCGCGGGGCCAGTCGATCCTTCCGGTGTCCCTCCCGTGTACCGAAGGCATAAAGCCGGCTGCCGATCACGTGACCTGTATCGGGGGCACTCGTTTGAATCGACGCACCGGAAAGCCGTTCGTTCCGCCGGACGTCGCCGACGTGCCGGGGGGTCCGTAGATGCTGCGGTCGTTCCTCCGCGCGCTCGCGGACGGCCCGCTCGCGAAGGAGTTGCGCCGGTTCGTGATCGTCGGATCCCTCGCCGCCGGCGCCCAGATGTCGCTGCTGTGGCTGTTCGTCGAGGTGGGACGGTTGAACTACCTGCTCGGCGCCCTGATCGCCATCGAAGCGACGATCGTCCTGTCGTACGTACTCAACAACGCCTGGACGTTCGAGGGCTCCCGGAACGCCTGGGCGGTCGAGTACCTGGTGGGGCTCCTCAAGACCAACCTGATCCGGGGGTCCGCGATCCCGATCCAGCTCGCCGTCCTCTTCGCCCTCGTGGAGTGGGGAGAGGTCGTCTACCTGTACGCCAACGTCGTCGCGATCCTCGTCAGCGGGCTCTATCGCTTCGTGCTCGACGCCAGGTGGACCTGGGGACGCATCTGATCGGGCGCGCTACTCGTCTTCCGCGGGGACGACCTCGGGGGGAACGCCCCCGTCGCGATCGTCGTCGCCGAGGTCGAACTCCCGGTGCAGTTCCGCGATCCGGTCACGGATGTCCGCCGCCAGTTCGAACTCGAGGTTGTTCGCGGCCTCCTCCATCCGGTCCTCCAGCAACTCGATCCGCCGGGCGGCCTCCTCGGCGTCGCCGATGTCCTCGCCGGCTATCCCGCCGGTGTCGGTCTCCGCGCCCGGCAGGTTCGTCTCCCCGACGGGTTTGTCGATCGTCGTCGGTTCGTGGCCGTGTTCCTCGTTGAACTCCCGCTGAATCCGTCGTCGCCGTCGGGTCTCCTGGATCGCCGCCTGCATCGAGTCCGTGACCTCGTCCGCGTACAGCACCACCTCCCCGTTCACGTTGCGGGCGGCCCGCCCCATCGTCTGGACGAGCGTCGTCTCCGACCGGAGGAACCCCTCCTGGTCGGCGTCCAGGATCGCCACCAGCGACACCTCCGGGATGTCCAGCCCCTCCCGGAGCAGGTTGATCCCCACGAGTACGTCGATGTTCCCGAGCCGGAGGTCGCGGATGATCTCGTGGCGCTCGAGCGTGTCCGTCTCGTCGTGCATGTACGCCACGTCGACGCCGGCCTCCTCGAGGTACTCGGTGAGGTCCTCGGCCATGCGCTTCGTGAGCGTCGTCACCAGGGTTCGCTCCCCCCGGTCGATCCGCCCGTCGATCCGGTCCATGAGGTCCTCGACCTGGCCCGTCGCGTCGGCGACCTCGACGGCGGGGTCGACGAGGTACGTCGGCCGGACGATCTGCTCGACCACCTGTGCCGACTCCTCGCGCTCGTACTCGCCGGGGGTCGCGGAGACGTACAGGATCTTTCCGGTCTTCTCCTCGAACTCCTCGAAGGTGAGCGGCCGGTTGTCGAACGCGGTCGGCAGTCGGAAGCCGTTTTCCACCAGCGACTCCTTGCGGGACTTGTCCCCCTCGAACTGCCCCCGGATCTGGGGGAGCGTCTGGTGGGACTCGTCGACGACAGTGAGGAAGTCGTCGGGGAAGTAATCCAGCAGAGTGTACGGTGGTTCCCCGGACTGCCGGTCCGACAGGTGGACCGAGTAGTTCTCGATCCCGGAGCAGTACCCCGTCTCCCGGAGCATCTCCAGGTCGAAGGTCGTTCGTTCGTCGATCCGCTGGGCGGCAACCAGGTCGCCCTGCCGCTCGAAGTAGCGGACACGTCGCTCGCGAAGCTCCTCGATCTCCTCGATCGCGCGTTCGAGGCGCTCCTCGGGGATGGAGTAGTGTTCGGCGGGGTGGACCAGCGCGGCGGGCTCGCGAGACTCGACTGTTCCCTCCAGGGGATCGATCTTCGAGATGCGGTCGATCTCGTCGCCCCACAGCTCGATCCGGAGCGGGTACCGGCCGTACATCGGGAACACCTCGACGGTGTCGCCGCGCACCCGGAAGGTGCCCTGCTGGAAGTCGACGTCGTTGCGCTCGTAGTTTCGGTCCACGAGCGCCGCCAGCAGCTCGTCCCGGCCGATCTCCTCGCCGACGGACACCTCGAGGGCCATCTTCCGGTAGTTCGCCGGATCGCCCAGCCCGTAGATGGCCGACACCGAGGCGACGACGATCACGTCCTCCCGGGTCAGGAGCGACCGCGTGGCGGAGTGGCGCAGCCGGTCGATCTCCTCGTTAATCGACATCTCCTTGTCGATGTAGGTGTCGGTCTGTTCGACGTACGCCTCGGGCTGGTAGTAGTTGTAGTAGGAGACGAAGTACTCGACGGCGTTGTCCGGGAAGAGGTTCCGAAACTCCTCGTACAGCTGTGCGGCGAGGGTCTTGTTGTGCGCGAGCACCAGCGTCGGTCGTCCGAGCTCCTCGAGTGCCCAGGAGACGGTGTTCGTCTTCCCGGACCCGGTGACCCCGAGCAGGGTCTGCTTCTCGGCGCCCCCGCGGAACCCCTCGACCAACTGTTCGATCGCGTCGGGCTGGTCGCCGGCGGGGTCGAACGGCGCGTCGACGCGGACCGGCCGGTCGACCTCCGGACGGTCGGGTGACAGGGGAGTGTCGGCGTCGCTCACGTCCGAGGTACGGGACGCAGACACTAAACTCCGTTCGGTCCACCGTCGATCGCGTCGGCTCCCCGACCGCTTCAAAACATCTTCAAATCGCTACTTTTATGTCCTCCAACCGTTTCAGATTAATTTGGAACGAGTTCGTAGTCGAACGCATCCCACTACCCATGAACATCGAAGTAATCGGCCCAGGCTGTCCCAGGTGTCAGAAGACGGAAAAGCGCGTCAAAAGCGCCCTCGACCGCCTCGACGACGGGGTGGACGCGGACGTGACGAAAGTGGAGGAGCAAATGGAGATCATCGAACGCGGCGTCATGCACACCCCCGCAGTCGCCGTGGACGGCGAGGTCAAAACCGAAGGGGAGATCCCGGACGTCGACCAGCTCGTGGAGGTTTTCCGCAGCTCCTGACGCCCGGTCGACGTTTCCTCGACCGTTGGGTCGCCGACCGCCCCGGAACGCACGCCGCTTGCGGGGGAGGCGGGCATAGACTAATCAGTGTCGAGGACGTACCTCCGGATCGATACCTCATGTCCGCAGGCTCAAGCGAGTTCCGCGTTCCAGAGACGGAGATGGCGGACCTCAAGGCCATCGCCTCGGAAAGCGACGTCGCCGGCGCGCTCGACATCTTCAAGGCGCTCGCCGACGACCGCCGGATCCTGATCATGCGTCTGCTCGACGAGTCCGACCTCTGCGTTTGCGACCTGGTCGAGGTGTTCGACATCGAGTACTCGAAGCTCTCCTACCACCTCAAGAAGCTCAAGGACGCGGACCTCGTCGCGACCGACCGGACCGGCAACTACGTGACCTACCGCCCCACCGAACGCGGCGAGGAGGTCATCGAGATCATCCGGCGTATCTGCTGATCCGTCCGACGGGAACCCGTTCGACGACGAACCGCTCGACGGGGCCGGAATACTGCATCAGCGTCGTCCCCAGGATCGCCATCGCGAGCACGTAGCCGACGGCGAAGGCGTTGATCTCGCTCGCCAGCCCCGGCGGAAACGTGCCGGCGTTCGCCCCCGCGAGGGCGACCGTCGCGATGATCAGCGAGAACTCGCCCCTGGTCGTCATCCCCAGCGCGACGCGGGTGCACCGGCGGTCGTCGAGGCCGTACACCTTCCCGCCGAGAAAACCGGACACGAGCTTCGTCGGCGTCGTGACGACCACGGCCGCCAGGACGAACCCGGCGACGCCGGCGAACAGCAGCGGGTCGGTGATCAGCCCGATCCAGAAGAAGAAGACCGCCGCGAACGTGTCCCGGATCGGCTCCAGCAGGTTCTCGACCTCGCCGACGTGTCCGGTCGCGGAGATCGCCATTCCGACGAAAAAGGCCGCCACGGCCTCGCTCACTCCGATTGCGAGCGCCGCGCCCGCGACCAGGACGGTGACCCCGATCGTCCGGAGCACGAGGAACTCGTGGGAGTCGGTTTCGAGCAGCCGCTCGAAGGCGGCGGTCCCGAAGTACACCGCGAGCAACAACAGCAGAATGAATCCCAGCGCAGTCCCGATCGAGACCGCCGCCCCGCCGAGTCGGTCGCCGCCGGCGCCGCCAGCGCTGCCCAGAACGACTGCCGACGCCACCGCCAGATAGACCGCGATCACGAGGTCCTCGAACACGAGCGTCCCGAGCATCGGCGCGCTCTCGTCGTTGGCGATCCAGCCGAGATCGATCAGCGACTTGGTGATGATCGCCGAGGAGGAGATGTAGACGATCCCCGCTACCAAAAACGCCGCCAGCGGTTCCCGGAAGAGCGCGTACCCCAGAAGGAGCCCCGCCCCGAAGTTGACGACGAGATCGATCGTCCCCGCACTCACGATCTCGGTCCGGCTCTCGAAGAGGCGTTCCAGGTTGAACTCCAGCCCGAGAAAAAACAGGAGGAAGACGATTCCGAGCTCCGCTCCCACCTTCACGAACTCGGTCTCCGCGAGGTGTGGCACCCCGATCCGTCCGAGCACGTACGGCGACAGCAGCATTCCCGTCACGATGTAAAACGGGATGACCGACTGGCCGAGGCGCGAGGCCATCGCTCCGGAGACGGCGACGGCGGCGAAGAGGACTCCCACCTCGAGCAACAGCAGCTCGCCCGCCATTCACGCGCTCCCCCCTCGCCGGTTCATTCTCCCTCTCGCGTTTCCTCGGGGGTCCCGCTGTCGACGTCGACGTCGGGATCCCCGCCGGTCAACAGTTCCTCGAACGCCTCGCAGTCGTCGCGCCCGCCGATCACGACCAGCGTGTCGCCGGCCCGAATCTCCTGGTCCGGTCCCGGCCCTCCGATCGTCTCCTCGTCCCGCTGGATCGCGATGATCGACGCGCCCGTACGCCTCCCGACGTGCGCGCTCTCCAGCGTCTCCCCGACCAGCGGGGAGCCGTCGTCGACGCCGAACCACTCGATCAGGGTGTCCTCCCCGAGGGCGGTTTCGACGCTCTCGGATTCGATCGGCTGGAAGTACGCCCCCTCGAGGACGGTGCCGACGGTGCGAGCGAGCCGGTCGGTGAGTTCGAACAGCTTCTCGGAGTCGGCGTTTTCCTCCGGGCGGAGGAAGACCTCCCGCTTCCCCGTGTTGTGGGTGACGATCACGAGCCTCCGCCCCCCGCCGAGATCGATCTCGTGTTTCTTGCCCACGCCGGGGAGATCGGTCTCGTATATGTCCATGTGCCCCGTTCCAGCGTGGGCAACATAACTGTGGCCACACGGCGGTCGCGACCGGGGACGGAACGCCTGACTGTGCTCACGCCGGCAGCGCCAGCTCGACCGGGACGCCGGACGCCAGATACACGGCTACGATCCCAAGACACGCCGCCGGCGGGATGGTCAGGTTGTCGTCGATCACGTAGCCGCGAACGACCGGCGTCGAGCCGTCGACGAGCGTCGCGCCGAGGGCGGCGGCGGCCGCCGCCGCCCCGCCGACCGGGATCCCAGCCGTCCCCACGGTAAACGGCACCGCCAGCAGGAAACAGAACCCGAACGTCGCCGCGAGCACGCCGGGCGACTTCCAGCCGCCGACCTCTCCGGAGCCAAGCATCCCGGAGAACGGATCTCCGAGCGCCAGCATGAGCATACCGGGTACGGCGATCCCCGGGGCGAAGACGAACCCGACGGCCGCCATGCTCACCATGTACAGCGCGTACCCCGCGACGCTGTCCTCCTCGTAGGGGCGAGTCAACCGCCGGTAGATCCAGTGGTCCAGCCCCGCGACGAGCCGGAGGTACTCCAGCACGAGCGCGGCGACGAGCGCGACCGCCAGGAGGAGCTGGACTCCCCACCAGGGGGCTCCCAGGAGCCAGAGCGCGGGGAGCCCGGACCCCGTCGCGTGGACCGCCCGCCGGCCCAGCTCGAGACTCACGGCCTCAGACCCGCGATGCCTCGCCGTCGACCGTCTCGTACGCCCCCTTCAGTTCGTCGAACTCCCGCTCGCCGCTCGCGAGCGCGGGGAGCTCCTCCGGGAGCGCGTCCACGGGGAGGCGGATCTGTTCGGCGGTGTCGCGCCGTCGGAGGGTGACCGTGTCCGGGCCGTCGCCCTCGATCCCGTCGCGGTCGATCGTCACGCAAAACGGGGTGCCGATCTCGTCCTGTCGGCGGTATCGCCGGCCGATCGAGCCGGAGTCGTCGGTCGTGACCGACAGCCCTTCCCCCCTGAGCTCCGCGGAAACCTCCCCGGCCAGTGCGGTCAGTCGGCCGTCGTTGGACACCAGCGGGAAGACGGCGACGTCGGTCGGGGCGATCTCGGGCTCCAGCGCCAGATACGTCCGGGGCTCGCCGTCGACCTCGTCCTCCCGGTATGCGTGTTCAAGTACCGTGTACACGATCCGCCCGACGCCGAACGACGGCTCGACGACGTGGGGCCGCACGTGCTCGCCGGTCTCGGTCACCGTCTCGACGCTGAAGTTCGCGACGTCGGCGTCGATGGCGTACGTCTCGCCGTCGACGTCGACGGTTACCTCCCCGGCCTCGAACGCCTCCGGATCCCGTCCGGCGAGCGCCTCGAGCTCCCCGGCGATCGCGCCGGCGGCGCTCCCGTACTCGGGACCGAGCACGCTCATGTCCGGGTCGACGGTCGCGCGCTCGACCGTCTGCGGCTCGTCGTACTGCCTGAAGACGGTGAACGACTCCCCGGAGTGTTTCTCGTGTTTCCTGAGGTCGTAGTCCGACCGGGTCGAGAAGCCCGCGATCTCGATCCAGTTGCCTCCGAGCTCGGCCTCGGCGTCCCAGCAGTCGGCCGCGTAGTGGGCGCGTTCGCCCGGGAGGTGCTGCCGGTACCGGAATCGATCGAGGTCGACGCCGATCCGCCGGAACCACCGCTTCGCGACGCCGAGGTAGTAGCCGACCCACGCGGAGCCGATCGTCCCGTCCTCGACTGCCTCGCCTACGGTCGTCTCGCGGTACTCGCGCCCCTCGGCCTCCTGTTCCTCGATCGGGTACAGCGTCAGTTCGACGTCCTCGGCCTCCTCGAGCGGCGGTTCGTCCCGTTCGGGATCGACGAACTGCTCGAGCTCCGCCTGCGTGAACTCCCGGACCCGGATGATCCCCCGCCGGGGGGAGATCTCGTTTCGGTACGCCGGCCCGATCTGGGTGACGCCGAACGGGAGCTGGTTGCGGGCGTACTCCTTCAGGCGCGGGAACTCCACGAAGATGCCCTGGGCGGTCTCCGGGCGGAGGTAGCCCGCCTGCCCCGATCCGGGACCGATCGTGGTCTCGAACATCAGGTTGAACTCCTCGACGGGCTCGCCCGCCAGCGGCGCCCCGCAGGTCGGGCAGGCGACGTCGTGCTCGCGGAGGAGCTCCTCGACCTCTCGGACGGGGATCGACTCGGCCTCCTCGATGTCGGTGGCGTCCTCGATCAGGTGGTCCGCGCGGTGGGAGTCGCCACACTCGGCGCACTCGACGAGCATGTCGTCGAACCCGTCCAGATGCCCCGACGCCTCGAAGACGGCCTCCGGCATCACCGTCGGCGCCTCGATCTCGGCGTTGCCCTGCCTGACGGCGAACCGGTCCCGCCAGGCGTCCTCGAGGTTCCGCTTGAGCGCCGCGCCCTGGGGGCCGAACGTGTAGAAGCCCGCCGTTCCCCCGTAGACGCCGTTCGAGCCGAAGAAAAAGCCCCGCCGCTTCGCGAGTTCGGCCAGATCCCGATCGCTCATAGCGCCTCCAGCAGGTCGACGTCCCGGACGATCCCGGCGAGTTCCCCGCCGCTGACGAGCGGGATCTGCTCGATGTCGTTGGTGATCATCTCCTGGGCGGCCTCGCGTGCGGTCCGGCGCTTGCTCACCGTCACGACGTCCTCGCTCATGAACTCCGAGACCGGCGCAGCCGGGATCTCGACGTTCCGCGTCGGCAGATACCGGTTTCCAGTTCCCTTTATTCCTTCCCAGGCGTAGTCGGCGTCCTGATCGGCGAAGCTGTTCCCGGTGCTCTCCTCGCCCTCGACGACGCGCGCGACCTCGAGGATGTCGACCTCGGTCACGATGCCCGCCATCACGCCGTGATCGTCCAGGCAGACGGCGTACGGCACGCGCGCGAGGCCGAGTTCGCGTTCGACGGTCGGCAGCGGGGTTCCCACGTAGGTGGCGTTGACGTCCCGGGTCGCCAGCTCCCCGACCTCCGTGTCCCCGTCCTCGTGACCCCGTGCGATCGCGTGGATCACGTCGGTGACGGTGAGGATCCCCTCGAGCCCGCGGCCCTCGGACGCCACCACCGGGAGCCGGCGCGCCCCCTTCTCGACCATCAGGGACGCCGCGTCGACCAGGGTGTCCTCGGGGGTCACCGTCGGCACCTCCCGCATCAACAGCGCGAGCTGGTCCTCCTCGGGCTTCGAGATGAGATCGTCCCGGGTCACGATCCCCCTGTACACCTCGTCGCCCCCCTCGCGTTTCACGACCGGCACCGACGAGAAGCCGTGTTCCTGGATGTACGTCAGGGCGTCGTCGCGGGTACCCGGCAGCTCGACGACGACGAGCTCCGAGCGCGGCGTCATGGCGTCTTCGACGTTCATGGACTCCCTTATTGTGTCGTACCTCTTGTATACTGCGAAGGGCCCCTGCGAGGGACGGTCCCTGTAGACGGGCGTTTCCCCCCGTCGTTCCCTCCGAAAATTGTAAACAGATTCCAAATTATTAGCACGAACGTGCCTCTTTTCTCGGGCTTTCTTCCCGTCGTTTCGACGAGTTTAAATATGCGCCCGTGTTGGTTTCAACCATGACACCGGATCACACGCCCCGGAACGATTCGGAGGTGATGGCCTCCGTCGACGAGAGTCCTCCCCGCACCGCGTTCGTCATCGCGGACATTTCGACGGAGGAGGCGTGGATCTCGGTCCGGCAGGAGGACGCGGTCGTCCTCGAGAACTGGCGCTGACGGCCCCCTCCCGGCCCTCTCCCGGCCCCCTCCGGGAAAGAACGGACGCTTTTTGTTCGGTGACGTCGGCGTTGGAGTATGAGCGACGCGGCCGCCGTCGACAACGTGCTCTTCGTCGTGCTCGACACGGTCAGGGCGGATCACCTCACGCCGTACGGATACGACCGCGAGACGACGCCGACCCTGGAGGAATTCGCCGAAGAATCCGTCGTCTTCGAGGAGGCGGTCGCCCCCGCGCCGTGGACGCTTCCGGTGCACGCCTCCCTGTTCACCGGGCTGTACCCCCACCAGCACGGCGCCGATCAGGAGACGCCGTACCTCGATGGATCCCGGACGCTCGCGGAGACGCTCTCCTCGGCCGGATACGACACCGCCTGCTACTCCTCGAACGCGTGGATCACGCCGTACACACGCCTGACGGCCGGCTTCGACGACCAGGACAATTTCTTCGAGGCGATGCCCGGCGACCTGCTTTCCGGGCCGCTGGCCCGGGCGTGGAAGCGACTCAACGACGACGACCGACTCAGGGACCTCGCGAACCGGCTCGTCGAACTGGGGAACACCGTCCACGAGTACCTGGCCTCCGGCGGCGGCGCCGATTCGAAGACGCCGCACGCGATCGATCGCACGATGTCGTTCGTCGAAGCCGCCGAGGACGGTCCGGGCGGCGACGACGCGGGCTGGTTCGCCTTCGTCAACCTGATGGACGCCCACCTCCCGTACCACCCCCCGGAAGAGTACGCCGAGCAGTTCGCCCCCGGCGTGGACTCGACGGCGGTCTGCCAGAACTCCAAGGAGTTCAACGCCGGCGTCCGGGAGATCGACGACGACGAGTGGGAGGCGATCCGCGGGCTGTACGACGCCGAGATCGCGCACATGGACGCCGAGCTCGGCCGACTGTTCGACTGGCTCCGGGAAACCGGCCGGTGGGAGGACACCGCGGTCGTCGTCTGTTCGGACCACGGCGAACTCCACGGCGAACACGACCTCTACGGCCACGAGTTCGCCCTCTACGATCCGCTCATCAACGTTCCGCTCCTCGTGAAACACCCCGGCCTCGGGACCGGCCGGCGCGACGACCTCGTCGAACTGCTCGACCTGTATCACACGGTGCTCGACGCGCTCGACGTGGAGGGGGTCGCGACGGGAAAGAACGGGGCGGGCGGCGGAGCCGAGGTGTCCACTGCGCCCGAGGCGGAGGGTGACACGGCGGTGTCGCTGGATCCCACCCGATCGCTCCTGTCGGACTCGTACCGGTCGTTCGCCGGCGTGGACCGTCCCGATCCCGGACAGCGCGCCGTCGGTGCCCGTCGCGAGACCGGCGACGGGGCCGGATACGCGTTCGTCGAGTACGCCCAGCCGGTGGTCGAACTCCAGCAGCTCGAGAGCAAGGCGAACCGGGGCGGCGTCACTCTCGAGACGGACTCGCGCTTTTACGCCCGGATGCGCGCCGCGCGATCGACTGACGCGAAGTACGTCCGGGCCGACCGGATCCCCGACGAGGCCTACCGGATCGACCGCGACCCCGGCGAGCGCCGGAACCTGGCCGACCCCGATCCCTGGGACGTGGCCGACTCCGACCCCGAGGACGACCTGATCGCCGGCGCGGAGGCGGCCCTGGCGGCGTTCGAGTCGGCAGCCGGAGGACGCTGGACCGTCGACGGGGAGGAACCCCCGCCCGCCGGCGAGTCGGGGGTCGAGGAGATGGACGAGACTGCCCAGGAGCGTCTCCGGGACCTCGGCTACTTGGAGTGACCTCCCCGCCGGATCCGGTTCCTGCCCGGCGCGTCCGGACGCTCACCGCAGGTCGCGTTCGGCCTCCCACGCCCGGACGAGTCCGGCGAGCGTCCGATTCACCGGCACCTCGATCCCGTGACGCGCCGCCCGGTCGCAGATCTCGCCGTTGATCGCGTCGACTTCGGTCCGGCTCCCGGCTTCGACGTCCTGGCGCATCGAGGAGTGGTTCGGGGCGGTCGCGTCGGCGACGGCCTCGACCGCGTCGGTTGCAGCCGGTTCCGAGAGCGGCACCCCCTCGGCCCCGGCGACGCGAGCAGTCTCCCTGGCGGCCTCCCGAGAGAGTTCCCTCGCCGGGCCGGCCACGAGTTCGCCGTTTCTCACCCGCGCCAGCGCCGTCGGCGCGTTGATTCCCGCGTTGATCGCGAGCTTCTCCCACCGGCGGCGCGGCATGTCCGTCGCGACCACGACGTCGATCCCGGCGGCCGCCAGGGCTTCTCCCGCCCGATCGGCCCAGGGATCCGCCCCTCCCTCGCGTGCGCCGATAGCGATCGTCCCCTCGCCGGTGCACTCGACCCGGCCCGGTTCGCACAGGCGGGCGCCGTACGTCGCCGTCCCCGAGAGCACGGTGGGCGGGTCCCCGCCGTCGTCATCTTCGCCGGCGTCATTCCCGCCGGCGTCGTCTTCGCCGGCGTCATTCCTGCCGGCCAGCCTCGACGCCAGCGTCCCCCCGGTGAGACCGTTCCCCAGCGGGCAGACCGCGCCGTACTCGCCGGTCGCGAGCGCGTCGGCGGCGGCCGCCGTGTCGTACGCCTTCACCGTGACGAGCGCCAGTTCAGCCGCCAGCCCGGTCCCGTCCGTCGTGGCGTCCGGGCGGGTGTGAGCCTCGACTGCCCCCGTCACCGCGAGGCCGCCGTCGCGGATCGCGGAGACGTGGGGGTCCCGCCCGACCAGCGTCACGTCGTGCGACCGGGCGAGCAGGCCGCCGACCAGGCTCCCCAGGCTGCCGGCGCCGAACACGAGGATCTCCATGCTCCCACTGAACGGGGGAGACGACAAAAACGGCTCCGGTCGTCAATCCTCGGCCCAGTAGTACAGCTCCTCCCGCGCGGCCCCACACGCCGGGCAGGTCTCCGGGAGATCTCCCTCGATCTTTCCCATTTCCCCGCACTGCCAGCACCGCCACATCACGTACGCCTTGCCGAAGATGTCCCGCGCGTCCGACAGCGGCACGCTACCGACCTCCTCGTGCGTGAACACGTAGAACCCCTCGTCGTCGAGCCCGCGGACCGTTCCCAGTTCGTTCCCCGCCTCGTCGTATATCTGTTGTCCGATCTGTACGTTCGCCAGGCTCTCTTCCGGGTCCGAGTCCATGTCCGGAGAGTCGCACCGTACCGTGTTAAATCATGTATATTGTTACCACATAACTTGAATTTTCTACACCGCCTCGACGCCCTCCTCGCCGGTCCGGATCTGGACGGCGTCCTCGACGGGGAGGACGAACACCTTTCCGTCGCCGGGTTCGCCGGTCGCGGCGGCGTCGCTGATCGCCGTCACCACCTCCCCTGCGGGGACGTCGGCGACGACGCACTCGATTTTTACCTTCTCGTGGAGGTCGACGGTGTACTCTTCCCCGCGCCACTGCCCCGTCTTCGCGGGCTGTGATCCCCGTCCCGAGACCCGGGTCACCGTCAGCGAGGGCGCGCCCACCTCCGCGAGCGCGCGCTTGACGTCGCCGAGCTTGTCAGGCCGGATTACCGCCATCACGAGCTTGATCTCCCCGGCGTCGGGCTCACCGCCGTCGGTACGGATCGGGTCGTCGGTTCCCCGCCGGTCCCCCGACTGGGCACGGGTCGCCCGTCCCCCGTCGGCGGCGACATCTGGCTTTCCGAACTCGGGGTAGGTGTCGACGCCGTGTTCGGAGACGTCCAGTCCTTCCCGCTCGTGTTCCGGCGACACCCGGGCCTGGCCCACGGCCTTGAATCCGCCGAACACGAACGCGGTCGTCGCGACCGTCCAGATCGCGATCACCGCCACCCCCACGACCTGCGCGACGAGCAGGCTCGCGGAGAAGCCGTCGACGTGGACGAACGGCAGCGCCAGCACCCCGAGCACCCCCGCGGAGCCGTGCACCGGGAACACCGCACAGACGTCGTCGATCTTGATCCGGTCGGAGACGAACTCGAAGACGAACGGGAGCTGCAGGCCCGCCAGCAACGCCACCGCCATCGCGCCCCACCAGGTGACGACGTCGGCGATGCCGGTGACCGCGACCAGCCCCGCGAGCAGCCCGTTTGCGACGTACAGCGTGTCGACCTTCCCGTTGAGTACGAGCGTCGCGGTCGCCGCCCCGATGGCGCCCAGGGCCATGCCGAGGGTTGTCGCCAGCGCGACCCGCCCGACGACCGCGTAGCCGTCCAGCACGAGTTCCCCCCCGTCGACGGCGAAGACGGTCGCGGTCGTGCCGACGTTGAAGCCGTACCACCCGAACGCCAGGATCAGCGTTCCCAGCACCGCGAACGTCATCGAGTGGCCCGGGATGACGTTCGTGCTCCCGTCGTCGTCGTACCGGCCCAGCCGCGGGCCGATCACGTACGCCGCCGTGAGGCCGGCGATGCCGCCCATCCCGTGGACGATCATCCCGCCGGCGAAGTCGTGAAAGCCCAGCGCGTCGAGGAAGCCGCCGGCCCAGGTAAAGCCCACGACCACCGGGTAGATGACGGCCGCCAGCAGGATCGTGTACCCCACGTACGCCCGGAGCTTCGCCCGGCCGGCGACCGCCCCGGAGACGATCGTCGCCGCCGTCATCGCGAAGACGGCACCGAACAGCCACCCGTTCACCCACGTGCCGTCGTCGGCGGTCATGACGGCGGTGAGGTCGGCGACGCCGTAGGCCCCGCCGCCGGTGAGGCCGCCGGTGAACGCCTCGATCCCGAAGCCGACGAAGAAGTACGCGACGATGCCGACGCCCCAGGTCAGCAGGTTCTTCGTCAGCTGGTTGGCCACGTTCTTCGCCCGGACCTGCCCCGACTCCAGCATCGCGAACCCGGCGTGCATGAAGAAGATCAGGAAACACGCCAGCGCGACCCACAGGAGGTTGACTCCCTCCGCGACGACTGCCGGATCGACGCTCACGACGAATCACCACCGTTTAGGTAATTTATTACACGTTCGTTCATCGTACGTACGAAACTACGGTCGTTCGTATTGCGTATCACGATTACTCGTCCTGAATTGGAGATATATAAACCCTGAGTTCAAAATAGGAGTGTTCTGTCCGTATTAATACTACGAATGTCCTATTTATAGGGTAATAAAAGTTGTATAAGGGTGTTTACTCTGGATTTAGTAGACAAATATTGCGGCGAAAGTTTACGTTCGTCGGGGTCGAATTCCGGTCTGACCCCCTCCCGGGCTCGCGCGCGTTCCTCACGAGAACACGACGAGAGTGTCAGTCGCGGGAAGAGGCTCGTCAGGAAAGGAGCGCCCGTCGACGGGGACCGTCCGTGCGTTGCGGAGACCGTCCGTGCGTCGCGGGAAACGATCAGACGGACCGGAGTCGATCTGTCCGCTCCGATGATAATCTAATTGACTATATGTGTTCTACCCTCTGTTCCGTGTATATTGTTGTATATGGCCTATACTACGGTGTTCGGGAGTTATGTAACTTTATTATTAAAAAATTATAATACTTCTGTTCGCTTGTTGGCTATTGTCATGTCGAACCCAGGCACGGAGACGTTCGAGGAGATACCCTTTCCGGAACTCGTGCGAAAGTCGGCGCTGGCGATCGCTCAGGGGCAGACGGCGCTGGACCTGAACTCGATCCGCACCGCCCAGACGCTCGCGGACATGAAGCTCGACGCCGGATCGGTGGTGTTGAGCATCCTCGAGGAGGTGGACGAGGACGGGAACGTCGTGGACTTCCAGACGGTGACGAACGACACCGAGCTGTCGTTGCTCGCGTACGGCGTCACGCCGACGTTCTACGAGTTTTCCGAGACGGAAATCGACATGCGATTCTGGGTTCGGTGGTACGACCACACCCGCGAGGTGGACCGCACGTCGACGTACGAACAGTCGATGCGGACGAGCTACGAGGAGTCTGAAAAGAAGTTCGGCGGCGGCGGCGGCGCCGCACTCGATCTGGGGTTCTTCAAGATCGGCGGGCGCGCGGGAGGTAGCTCCACGACCACGACGGGGGAGCGAGAGACGGAGATCGCGGTCAAGCGACACAGCGAGTACCAGAGCAACGTGTACGGGCTCGACGCGAGCGCCTCCTGTCGGCTCAAGACCCGCCTGGTACCCAAGGAGGCGCCCGACCGCGCCGTGCCCACCGTCGTTCAACAGCCGGCGTCGGAGTGATCCGGATCCATGGATCAGTGGCTCGCCAGACCGCTCGGGGAGGTCGTGGAAGGCGTCTCCCGGGCGGTCGCCGACGGACAGCTCGCGCTCGACGAACACGCGATCGAGACGACGGAGGCGATCGCTGCGGCCGAGGGACTCGAGGGCGAACTCGACGCCCCGTGGTTCAGGTTCACGGAGGTCGAAGCCAACGTCACGGTCGCGCTCTCGCTGCACGGGCGGGAGATCCGCGACCGCCACCGGCTCCGGCGCGCGAAGGGCTCACGGAGTCGTGGGACGGACGCGGACCGGACGGGGGAAGCGGACCGGACGGGGGACGTGGATCGAAAGCGGGACGCGGACCGCATCCGAGGCTACCGGGAGTTCCTCGCCGCGGCGCCGCACGGTCCGGAACTGGCCTCCAGGTACGACTACGACGCCAACGCCACGAGCAGCGTTCGGTTCCGGATCGCTCCGGTACCGCCGACGGATCAGCGATGAGGGGCGAACGGTGGCCATGAGGGGGGACAGGCCGTGACCGGTGTCGAGGGACTCATCCGGGAGCGGTATCCTTCCGTGGAGGTGGAGAAGCTGAACCGGGCCGAACAGTACGAGCTGGCGGGGGCGGTGCGGAATCAACACCGGCTGGTCGAGTCGATCCAGCACCGGCTGGTCGACGTCGAGTTCGAGCGCGACGTGCTGTCGGCAAAACTCGACCGATTCGAGGAGCGCCACCGCCGGACGGAGGCGGAACGGGATCGCCTCCGCGAACGCCTCGAGGAGCTGTCGACGGACGTCCCGACTGTGGAGCCGGAGCGTGCAGTCGCGGCGTTCGCCAGTTCGATCGGCGACTTCGGCGAACTGGAACGCGCTGGGTACGCCGTTTCCAACCTGGAAGTGGACCTGAAAGCGAGCGTCGTCCAGGGCGAGGAGGGAATGGCGCTTCACCTGCCGCGGCTCCACGAGGACTACAGCGGGGAGTCGCTGAGCACGATCCGGTTCGGGGTCCGTCCCACTGCCCCGACCGAGCAGCTCGAGCTGGTCAGGATTCCCCGGGTGGTCGGGCGCACCAGCGAAGCAGCCGAGCGCGCGCTGGCAGCGGCGGATCTGGTCGTGGGCCGCGTCGAAACCGAACCCGGCGAACCCGACGGCGTCGTCCTCGAGCAGTTCCCTGGGTCGGGGGACCTCGCCGAGCCGGGCGGGGAGATCGATCTCGTCGTCGCCGAGGAGTCGACCGTCACGGTTCCGTCGTGTCTCGGGCTGCGACTGCCGACGGCGAAAAAGGCCCTCTCGGCGGCCGGGCTTTCCATCGGCACCGTCGAACGGGCCGTGGTCGACGCCCCGAACGGGACCGTCATCGAGCAGGAGCCGGCTCCGACCGAGCCCGTCCCGCGAGACACCGAGGTCAAACTGGTCGTCTCGACTCCGGATTCCCCCGACGGGGAGAAGGAAGCGCGGCGGGAAGAGGAACAGGAGGAAGCGCGGCGGGAAGAGGAACAGGAGGACGCGCGGCGG
>JAZKTH010000216.1:0-2721 GCA_036625675.1 Haloferacaceae archaeon | reverse complement strand
TTACCGGTCGACCGCCACGCCATCGGGCGGTCGACACGGTAACTTCCTACAACAAACAATATCAGCCCTCGAGCAGCTCGTCGATGTCCTTGTGGCGGGTGGTTTCGACGCCGTCCTCGGTGACGAGGGCGACGTTGATCCCGTTCCCGGATGCCGTGTCCCGCTCGAGTGCGCTCTTGACCGCACGGGCGGCCACCTGCTTCGCCTCGTCCAGCGAGAGGTCCTCCCGATACTCCTGTTCGAGAACGCCCAGGGCGAACTGGCTCCCGGAACCGGTCACTGTGTACTCCTCCTCGATGACGGAGCCGAGCGGATCGATGCTGTACACGTGCGGGCCTTCCTCGTCGACGCCGCCCAGGATCGGCTGGACGATCAGGAATCCGCCGGTCCGAAGTAGGTTACCGGTGAGCGTCGAGAGCGCCTGCATCGACATGTCCTTGCCCCGGCGCGCCTCGTAGAGGTTCGTCTCGGCGCGGAGCGTCGAGATGAGGGACTGGGCGGCGGAGACGCCGCCGGCGATCGTCAGCGCGGCGGTCGGATGGATCTGCTCGACCTTCTGGACGTCCTTCGAGGAGACCATCCGTCCCAGGCTCGCGCGCATGTCGGTGGCGAGAACCACTCCTTCGGAGGTTTTGAGGCCGACTGTCGTCGTTCCCGTCTTCAGCTCCTGATCGCCCGCCGCCTCGGCGGCTCGCCGCTCGGAGTCGGCGAACTCACCGAGCTCCGGCCCGAAGACGGACCGCTCGTCGACGCCGAGGTCAAACGTTCCTGTCTCACCACTGGGTTTTCGCATGCAGGGTCGTTACGGCGGAACGCTGATAAAGGCAACCTTTCGGGTCGGTTTCGGGGGGAGCGTCGTCGGGTCGGCGGGTCCGGGTTTCCGCCTTCCGGTACCGGTTCGCTTCCCAGTCTGGCTACCGCGATTCACACTCGTAGCGAGTAGAGCCGCTTTCGGGCGTCCGAGAAGGAAAACCGGGAGTCGACTACCCCTTCCTCCTCCAGGCGCGACAGCGCGTACCGGACTGTTCGAGGCGGCAACAGCGTTTCCTCTGCCAGTTCGCTTTGCGTGAGGGTGCCGTGATAGTCCAGGACTTTCGCGACCAGTTTGGCGCTGGGGGGCAGGTCGCGGACGGGTTGCCAGCGGTCGATCGCGTCGTCGCCGGGGGCGACTTCGGAAGTGCTCATGTGTGTCAGCTAGTGTGGATGCTGGATAATAATATTTTCTATCTTTTTATGTTTATAAGTAATAAACGGTCGGGGACGACGGACCGGGACTTTCGAACGCCCTCGTCCGGCTCTATTCCAGCGTACGATCGGATGTTATTTATCGCTCTGCCAATACACCTCTACAGTTATTACGGTGGTTGGTGTAGTTTCAATTAGGGTACAGTACCTGGACGAACGGTTCGGGGACCGTCCCTCCCCGGGGAACTCGCTTCCCGGTGGGGAGAGACGGACGCGTCCGGATCGTTCCGACCGGAATTTCGGGGGGAGGGTGGAGGAAACGACAGCCGAAACGACCGAAGAAACGCCGGCCGAAAAACGGCACCACACCACCATGACACGAAAGATCCTCGTTCCGATGGACGAGTCGAAACCGGCGGAAAAGGCGCTGGAATACGCGATCGAAACCCACCCTGAGGCGGACATCACGGTGTTGAACGTGATCCACCTCGAACCGCTGCCCGGGGAAGGTTCCGTAATAACGTTCGACGACGACATCATGGAAGGAGCGTACGGACACGCAGAGGAGATATTCGAACGTGCGTCGGAGGTCGCAGGTGAGGCGGGATACGATCGCGAACTGGAGACCGACACGGTCGAAGGGAAACCCTCCCGCGCGATCGTCGATTACGTGGAGGACGAGGAGATAGACGCGATCGTCATGGGAAGTCACGGTCGAGACGGGACCGCCCGGATCCTGCTCGGCAGCGTGGCTGAGACGGTCGTACGACGGGCCCCCGTCCCCGTCACGGTCGTCCGCTGACCGGCGAAGGTCGGCCGTGACCCGAAACCTCTTATCCACGACGGGCCTAGCGACTCTCAATGAGTGATACGGTCGAGGACGTGGATCTCCCGTACGACGAGGACGTCTCGTCCAAACAGGAGAAGATCGAGGCGCTTCGCGAACGGCTCGAAGTGCTCGAGTCGCAAAACGAGGAGATGCGGGACCGGTTGTTGGACGCCAACGCGGAGAACAACAAGTACCAGCAGAAACTCGAGCGACTCACCCACGAGAACAAGAAACTCAAGCAGTCCCCGCTTTTCGTCGCCACGGTCCAGGAGATCACCGACGAGGGCGTGGTGATCAAACAGCACGGCAACAACCAGGAGGCGCTCACCGAAGTCACCGAGGAGATGCGGGAACGCATCGAGCCGGACGCCCGGGTCGCCGTCAACAACTCGCTGTCGATCGTCAAGCGTCTGGACAACGAGACGGACGTGCGGGCCCGCGTGATGCAGGTGGAGCACAGTCCCGACGTCACCTACGGCGACATCGGCGGCCTCGAGGAACAGATGCAGGAGGTGCGCGAGACCGTCGAGATGCCGCTCGACCGGCCGGAGATGTTCGAGAAGGTCGGCATCCAGCCGCCGTCGGGGGTCCTGCTGCACGGCCCGCCGGGGACGGGGAAGACGATGCTCGCGAAGGCGGTCGCGAACCAGACGGACGCCACGTTCATCAAGATGGCCGGCTCCGAGCTGGTCCACAAGTTCATCGGC
>JAZKTH010000215.1:0-2738 GCA_036625675.1 Haloferacaceae archaeon | reverse complement strand
CGGAGGCGTTCTCCTCCCCGGAGGACGCCTCCCCGTCCCGCGTCGGCGGCCACTCCGGCGCGCCGTGCCGTTCGACGAGTTCCCAGCGGTGGTTCAGCTGATCGGCCGCCCGCCGGAACACCCCGACCAGCGTGTGTGCCTCCCGGGTCGTCGGGTGGGCTCGACCGAGCACCCGCCGGAACAGGAGCCGGGTCCGGTCGAACCGATCGCCCTCGTAGCCCGCCCCCTCCAGGAACGCCTCGAACCGGTCGTGGACGCGCTCGACGTCGGCTTCCGGGGCGCGCTCGCGTTCCACGTCGGGGAGTTGCGTGTCCTCGAGGAACAGGTCCCGGAGTTCGTACAGCACCACGGTCGCGGCCTGTCCCAGGTTCAAAACTGGATACGCCGGGCTGGCGGGGATCGAACACACCTCGTCGAGTCGGCGGAGCTCCTCGTTGTTCAGCCCGTGCCCTTCGCGCCCGAACACCAGCGCGGTGTCCGTTTTCACCGACGCGAGCGAATCGCGGAGCTGGGCGGGCGTCCGGAACGGGAACCGGACGTGGCGCCGGGCGTCCTCCCCCGTGATGGCGGTACAGCCGACGGTGTGGTAGTTCTCGACGACCTCGTCGAGAGTCACCTCGCGGGCCCCGGGGAGCACGTCCTCCCGGGCGTGCCCGGCGAAGCCGTACGCCTCACCGCCCTCTTCGAGAGGTGGCGGGTCCACCAGCGCGAGGTCCGACAGCCCGAAGTTCTTCATCGCCCTGGCGATCGTCCCGACGTTACCGGGCGTCTTCGGCTCGACGACGACGACCACGAACGATCGGTCCCCCGAGCCGACGCCGTCCGTCGCGGGCGGCATCGATCACTCCTCCGTGGAATCCGTGACCCCGGCCAGTTCCCGAATGTCGATCCGGTGCTCCTCGCGCTTGGCGTCGAGGCGCTCCTGTATCTCCTGGGGCCCCGGCGGTTCGGGGATTTCCTCGGGCGCCGTCTCGACGTGTTCGATTCCGCCGTACCCGTCCGGAGCGCGGTTCCCGTCGGCGAACCACTCGTGGAACGCGTCCCGGAGTTCGGGATCGCCCTTCAGCCGCGATCCGCCCACCTCCCGGTACCAGTAGAGGAAGTCGGGTTCGTGGACGCCACACAAAAGAACCTCCGAGGAGGGCTCGCCGTAGACGATTTCCGCAGGGCGGCACCTCTCGATCTCCGCTTCCCCGTGGATCAGGTAACACGCGTCGCACGGCTCGTTCACCAGCGCGAGGAGCCGAACGAGCCGTTCCCGTGGATCCTCGGGGATCTCGTCGAGCGGCTTCAGCTCGCCGTCCTCGTCGAAGATCTCCCGTTCCTCGAACCGCCAGCCGCGAAGCCCGACGCTCACTTTGCCCATCGGATGGCCGTAACGCGCCGGTGGATAAAAACGGCTTGCTCGGCGTCACCGCCGCCGTCGGGGGAGAGAGAACGACGGTGCGACAACGAGAAAACTTATGGCAGATCCCCCAGAATCATCGGCTGGACGCCGGAAGGGCACGCGGGTAGGGGTACTTGCTGCCACTCCGGCGCACACTGTTATCCACTCCGAGCCACGGCCACGACCGTGAGACCCATTAGCGACCCGACTGAACCTCAGGTATGGAGTTTTCGGAGTGGGAGCCGGTGTACGAGGAGGTTCTCGCGGACTTCGGCTTCAGCCGGACGGCGGACGAACGAGCCAGGGACGTGGCCGCGAGGTACGCCACGCCCGTAGACTTCGACGCACTCGCCGACGCCGTCGGTCTCGGCGGCGGCGGAACGGCGGCGATCGTCGGCGCGGCGCCCTCGCTCCCGTCGGAGCTTTCGGCGTTCGATCCGGGATCGGTCGACGCGGTGTTCGCCGCCTCGACCGCGGCTGACGTGCTCGATGCGGCGGACGTCCGGGTCGACTGCCTGGTGACTGACCTGGACAAGAACCCGGAGACTGCGGCCCGATTGACGGGGACTGGTGTGCCAGTGGCCGCCCACGCGCACGGGGACAACGTCCCGGCTATCCGGCGGTGGCTTCCGCGGTTCAGTGCCGACGCGACGGTGGCGACGACGCAGGCCGCGCCGATCGACGCGGTGTACAACCCGGGCGGGTTCACCGACGGTGACCGGGCGGCGTTTCTGGCGGACGCGCTCGGCGCCGGGGAACTCCGTTTCCTCGGGTGGGAGTTCGACGACCCGACAGTCGGTCCCGAAAAAGCGAAGAAGCTTTCCTGGGCCGAACGATTGCTGCACTGGCTGGAACGGCGACGCGGCGAACGCTTCGACGTGCTCGACGATCGACGGGACGGAATCGACCCGATCCGAAGCGATCACGCACCGGGGTAAAGGAAGGCAAAGAGGTACGCGAGAGCCAGCAGGTACAGCAGCAACACCAGCGCGTTCCGCTTCGTCGCTCCCGGATACAGCCCGGGGAGCGCGTAGAGGCGCTGGAGGTCGAACCGGCGAGGACGCGGTTTCTTGCCGGGACACCTATGCCGGGGTGTCATCGTCGTCTTCCGATCCGCCCTCGTCGCCGTCGTTCTCGAAAGCGACGTCGCCGACGGTCGCGTCCCCGTCCGTGACGTCGTCGCCGCCGTCGGTACCGTCACTCCGCTCGCTATTTTCCGGGATTTCGTCGTCTCCGTCCGTCGTCTCACTGACCTCTGCACCGTCCTCTTCCGAGACGTCCTCTCCGTCCGTGTCGTCCGAGACGTCCTCTCCGTCCGTGTCGTCCGAGACGTCCTCTCCGTCCGTGTCGT
>JAZKTH010000214.1:0-2752 GCA_036625675.1 Haloferacaceae archaeon | reverse complement strand
TGGGATGGAGTGGAGTGAGGTGGCGTGGAGTCACGCTGCACTGTTTGCCCGTCGGAGTCATACCCCCACGGGAGGGCGACCGGATTCCCGCGGGACTTCCGAACGACGTCACGCTTTCGCAAACGCTGTCATCGGTCGCTTCCCGGGTTCGCCTCATCCGGCGACCGGTCGACCGCGGCCGCCATCACCGTCCGCTCGGCCTTCCGGAGGTGTTCGGCCGCGGTCCCCGGCGCACACCCGAGACGGTCGGCGACCGCGGCGACGGAGCCCGTCCGGGGGATGTCGTAGTAGCCCACGTCGACGGCGGCCGCGACCGCCGCCCGCTGTCGCTCCGTGAGCTCCCCGCCCGCCCCCGGGTCCGGCGCCGCGGGCGGGGAGGCGTACTCGCCGATCCGCTCGACGTCCACCCGCACCGTCCCAGGGACCTCCTCGACCGCGGTCTGGAGGGTCCCGGGCTCCCCGACCGCGGTCAGACGGGCGGTGCCGTCGCTGCGGAACTCCACCGGTGGGATCACGAGCAGTCCCGGTTCGTCGAAGGCACCCCGGAGCTGGACGTCGAACTCGGTGGTTGCCTCCCGGACGTAGGCGTAGCACGTCCCCTCGCTCAGCGGCGTGATGTCGTACTCCCGGATGGGCTCGGCCGCCTCCAGCGCCGCCCGGTAGGTCTCCCGGTCACCCTCCACGTAGAAGAACAGGGTGTCCGGACCCGCCTCGGCCCGGCGTTCGTGCAACAGGAAGTCGCGGACCGGCGCGTCCGCGTTGGTCAACCGCCGGTGGACCGGGTGCATCACCGCCTCGTCGAACCGGAGCGTGCAGCGCAGGGACTTCATCGCCCGCGTGTATCGGCCGAGATACAATAAATCGCCTCACCTGTGAGGCGACAAAGAGGGATACTCGGAGCCGTTTCTCTCCCGCATGTCGACGGAGCGGTCGAAACACGAGCGCCCAGGGACGGACCGGACGGACGGCGAGGCGACTGGAGACGCGGCGACCGGGGGCGGAAGGGCGGCGGCCGAGACGGCACCCCGAAAGCCGCTCGCGGAGTTCGCGATCGGCGAGGAGTCCCACGAGAACGCGCCGGGAGTGGTCGTTCGCCCCGACGAGGTGGCGGCGGCGCTGTCGACCGCCCGGGAGGAGCTCGGGTACGACCACTGCGCCTGCGTCACGGCCCAGCAGTACGAGGACCGGTACGAGACGATCTACCACCTCCGTCGGTACGCGGAGCCGACCGACGAACTGTCGGTCGTGGTGCCGACGCCGGTCGAGGCGCCGGAAAGCGAGTCGGCCGCAGGCGTCTACGCGACCGCCGGGTGGCACGAGCGGGAGGCGTACGACCTCGTGGGGATCGAGTACGACGACCACCCGGATCTCCGGCGGATCCTGCTGCCGCAGACGTGGCAGGGGCACCCTCTGTCCAGGGATTACGATCAGGACCAGCCGCAGATCGTTCCCCTGCGGGAGAACGCGAACCCCCTCCAGGAGGACCATCGGGCGGAGGGAAGCGGGAACGGCGGTACCGACACGATGTTCCTCAACGTCGGGCCCCACCACCCGGCGACCCACGGCGTGCTCCACCTCGAGTGTACGCTCGACGGCGAGCAGGTCGCCGACGTCGACCCCGACATCGGCTACATCCACCGCTGCGAGGAGCAGATGTGTCAAAGCGGTACCTACCGCCACCAGATCATGCCCTACCCCGACCGGTGGGACTGGGCGGGGGCCGGGCTGTTGAACGAGTGGGCCTACGCCCGGGCGGCGGAGGACCTCGCCGGGATCGTGGTCCCCGAGTACGCGCAGGCGGTTCGCACGTTCGCCGCGGAGCTGAGCCGAATCCTCTCGCATCTGCTCGCGATGGGTGCGTACGCGCTGGACGTCGTCGGCGACTTCACGGCGACGTTCATGTACGCGATCAGAGAGCGGGAGAAGGTCCAGAACATCCTCGAGGAGCTCACCGGCCAGCGGCTGATGTTCAACTACTTCCGGCTCGGCGGGGTCGTCTGGGATCTGCCCGAGCCACGCGGGGAGTTCCTGGAGCGGGTCCGGGAGTTCCTCGACCAGTTTCCCGCGGCCGTCCGGGAGTTCCACGAGCTGCTGACCGGCAACGAGGTCATCCAGATGCGGACCCTCGACACCGGGGTGTTGCCGCCCGAGGTGGCGAAAGACTACGGCGTGACTGGCCCCGTCGCCCGGGGATCCGGCGTCGACTACGACCTCCGCCGGGACGATCCGTACGGCTACTACGACGAGCTCGACTGGGGGGTCGTCACCGAGGACGGCTGCGACAACTACGCCCGGCTGCTCGTCCGGCTGGGCGAACTCGAGGAGTCGGCCCGGATCGTCGAGCAGTGTGCCGACCTGCTGGAGACCTGGCCCCACGCGGAGCGCAACATCCAGGCAAACGTCCCCCGGACGCTCCGGCCCGAGGCGGACGAGGAGATATACCGGGCCGTCGAGGGCGCCAAGGGCGAACTCGGGATCTACATCCGGTCGGACGGCACCGACTCTCCCGCCCGGTTCAAGATCCGCGGGCCGTCGTTCTCGAACCTCCAGGCGCTGCCGGAGATGGCCCGGGGCGGCTACGTCCCCGACCTGATCGCCACCTTGGGGAGCCTGGACACGATCATGGGCGAGGTCGATCGGTAGCGCCCGCCGGTGGCGAGGCGGTCTCGCCTCGCCACCAGCACGTTCTATGATAAGAGTTAACAAGTAGCATGACTTACGGGGGGACAGTACGAGAGGTCGAAGCCCATGT
>JAZKTH010000213.1:0-2760 GCA_036625675.1 Haloferacaceae archaeon | reverse complement strand
GTCGGCGGGGCGACCCTGGGCACTGTTCTGGTCGTGGGGACAGCCTACTACACCGAGCGGACGAGCTATCCGGGCCGGGGCGCGGTCGACTTCCTCAGCCTGTCCCCCCTCGCCGTGCCGGGGATCATTCTGGGAACCGCCGTCATCTTCACGGGGCTGTGGACCGGGAAGATCCACCCGCTCGTCGACCTGTACGGCACGCTGTGGATCATCATGATCGGATGCGTCATCGTGTTCGTCCCCTACGCCTCCCGGATCGCAGTGGGGAACGTCGTCCAGATTCACGACGAACTCGAGGAGTCCGCCCGGGTGTTCGGCGCGTCCTGGTTCCAGCAGCTCCGGGAAGTGTTCCTCCCCCTGTTCAAAAACACCGCCGCGGTGATCTGGTTTTACCTGCTGATCCACATCTTCCAGCTGCTCACGATCCCGATCATGACGTACACGTCGGGCACCGAAGTGATCGCGATCGAGGTGTTCCACCTCTGGACCAAGGAGGCGAACCTGGAGCTCGTCTCGGCGCTATCGACGCTTTTCATCGGTTCGATGTTCTGCGTCCTCCTCGTCCTCCGCTACTGGGGAATCAGCTTCCACGAACTCGGGACCCGGTGACCGCCCGTTCTCGTACTGATTACTCAATCCGAGTCCCCGCGCGCCCGCTCGAACATGGCCAGGGCTGCCTCCCGACGCTCGGCGTGGTCCACGATCGGTTCGGGATACCCCGGCGCGATCCGGCGCCGTTCGGTGGCGGACAGCTCGTGCCACCCGTGGATCAGCTCCGGCTCGAGGCCCGAGAGTTCGGGAACGTACTCGGCGATGTACTCGGCGTCGGGATCGTACCGCTCGCCCTGGGTCATCGGGTTGAAGATCCGGAAGTACGGCTGGGCGTCGGTCCCCGTCGAGGCGGCCCACTGCCACCCGCCGGAGTCGTTCGCGGCGTCGTGATCCGCGAGCTTCTCGCGGAACCAGGCGTAGCCGTGGCGCCAGTCGATCAGCAGGTCCTTCGTGAGGAAGGAGGCGACGATCATCCGCACCCGGTTGTGCATATGCGCCTCCGTCCGGAGCTGTCGCATCCCGGCGTCGACGATCGGATAGCCCGTCCGTCCCTCCTTCCAGGCGGACAGCAACTCGGGGTCGTCCTCCCACTCGATCGGGTTCTCGTACTCCCGGTAGTTCTCGGAGACGACCTCCGGGTTGTGAAACAGCACCTGCGCGTAGAACTCCCGCCAGGCCAGCTGCGACTGGAACTCCTCGACCGAGTCCCGTTTCCCCTCCTCGTCGGCGTCGAGGGCGGCAAGCGCCTCCACGGTCGCGCCCCACACCTCCCGAACGCCGATCGTCCCCCACTTCAGGTCGGTCGACAGCCGGGAGGTCCCCCCGGCGGCGGGGTAGTCGCGGGCCGTCTCGTATCGGTAGATCGGCCCGTCGCAGAACGCCCGGAGTCGCCGTCTCGCCGGCGCCGGCCCGGCGGGCTGGATCGTCGCCTCCGGCTCCTCGAACCCGAGGTCCGCGAGCGCCGGAAGCGCGTCGAGGCCGGCGTCGAGTGTCGCGGCCGCGTCCCGGATCCGGTCGCCGTCCGCCAGCGCGTCGCCGTCGGGCGCGGGATGGGGCTGGGTCTTCTCCCGCTCGCGCCACTTCTTCCAGTAGTAGGTGTACACCGAGTAGGGATCGCCGGCGTTGGTCCGGATCGCGTCGGGGTCGTGGTGGACGGCGTCGTGGAACGACTCCCGGGGGACGTCGACGGCGTCGAGCGCCCGCCGGACCCCGGCGTCCCGTTCGCGGGCCAGCCCGGAGTAATCGCGGTTCCAGACGACGCGGTCGGCCGAGAGCGCCTCCGCCGCCGCCGGGAGCACCCTCGCGGGATCCCCCCGCGCCAGCAGGAGATCCGAACCCCGGTCGCGGTATCGCGAGCGCAGCGCAGCAAGCGCCTCCAGCATGAACGCCACGCGGGGAGGCCCGGCGTGTTCGAGGACCGCGTCGTCGAAGACGAACACCGGCATCGCCCCGTCGCGGGCCGCGGCGGCGAGCCCCCTGTTGTCCGCGACGCGCAGGTCCCGCCGGTGCCAGAACAGTTCCATGCGACCGGAACGGGGGCCAGTCACCTGAATGTGGGGGATCGCCCCGTACATTCATGTGGCACCTCCGAGGAACCTCCCCCATGGACGCCGCCCGCGACGTTTCCCTGCCGGTGGCCGCACAGCCGTCCCTCGACGCGATCGTCTCGATGGCGCAGCGCGCCGAGGGGGCGGGCTACGACCGGGTCTGGCTCCCGGAGACGTGGGGCCGGGACGCGGTGACGACGCTGGCGCTCGCCGCGGAGCGCACCGACCGGATCGGGCTCGGGACGAGCATCACGAACGTCTACTCCCGGTCGCCCGCGCTCGTGGGACAGACCGCGGCCACGCTCCAGGAGGCCAGCGACGGCCGGTTTCGAGTCGGCCTCGGCCCGTCCGGGCCGGAGGTGATACAGCGGTGGCACGGCGAGTCGTTCGACCGACCGCTCCGGCGAACCCGCGAGTACGTCGAGATCGTTCGGGCCGTCTGCGCGGGGGAGGAGGTGGACTACGACGGCGACGTCTTCGACCTCTCGGGGTTCAGACTGCGGTGTGACCCGCCGGAGCCGGCCCCGCCGATCGACGCGGCCGGGCTGGGTCCCAAATCCGTCGAGCTCGCGGGGCGGTTCGCCGACGGCTGGCACGCGTTGCTTTTGACCCCGGACGGGCTCCGCGACCGGCTGTCGGACCTCCGCCGCGGCGCGGAACT
>JAZKTH010000212.1:0-2778 GCA_036625675.1 Haloferacaceae archaeon | reverse complement strand
CAAGCCGTCGTACCGCGTCCCGCTATATCCGATTACGCCGCTGGCAGGAACGGCCCTGTCGTTCGCTCTCATCGCGTTCATTTCGCCGGTCGTGATCGGACTCGGCGCAATACTGGTGGTCGGTTCGATACTCTGGTATCTCGGTTATGCCCGATCACGGACGACCGTCGAGGGCGCCCTTTCGGAATTCATTCTCACCCGGCGTGACACGATGCCCGATTCGGTCGTCACCGCGACGGAAAGCGTCCAGCCCGACGGAGGCGAGTACCGGATACTGGTGCCGCTAGCCAATCCCGAACACGAGTCGGACCTCATCACGCTCGCCAGCGCGATCGCAAAGCAGCGGGACGGAATCGTCGACGCCGTTCACGTCGTCAACGTCCCGGATCAAACGTCGCTGGAATATGCGTCCGACGAGTTTGACGCCCAGAAAGGTGACTCGCAGGCACTGTTGGACGCCGCCATACGTGATGCGGAATCGTTCGGGGCCCGCATCGAGACCTCGACGATCTTTTCGCATCGGTCGTTCGAACAGATCTTCGACGCGGCACGGACCCACGACGCCGATCTCGTCGTCATGGGATGGGGCCCGGATTCCCACGGTTCGCCGGGACGAATCGAAAGCGCCATGGGCGACCTCGAAGGAACCCTGCCGTGTGACGTCCTCGCTCTCAAGGACGGGGAAGTCGCCGCCGACCGAATCCTGGTTCCGACTGCGGGGGGACCGTCTTCGGAACTCGCAGCGGAAGTCGCCGAATTACTCCAGGGCGAATACGACTCCCAAGTCACGCTGTTGCACGTAGCCGACGATCGGGAGACGGGCCAACAGTTCCTCGAGGAGTGGGCCCGAGAGCGCGGTCTCGAAGGGGCGGAACTCCTCGTGGAAACCGGTTCGGTAGCGGACGCGATCGGGCAGGCAGCCGAGGACTGCTCGCTGGTCATTATCGGAGCGACGGGTCGTGGACTCCTGTCACGATTGGTTCGGGGGTCGGCTGTGGTCGGGGCAGCCGAAGAAGCCGACTGTTCAGTAGTGTTAGCGGAGCGCCCGACGCGCCGCTCCCTGCGCGAGCGGTTGTTCGGTCGGTGAACGGCGGGACTCTCCCCTCGATTCAGGTAGGCCGCGATCGACGCTCGGGAGGGGCTACTCGAAGCCGTCCTCGAAGACGAACGTGCCGTCCCGCTGGATCGTCTCCCCGTCGACCTCGATGGTGGAATCCTCGCTCATGTCGACGATCATGTCGACGTGTTCGGCCGACTCGTTGAGCTCGTTTTCCTCCCCGACGGTGTCGGGGTACGCCGATCCGACTGCCATGTGGACGGTGTCGCCCATCTTCTCGTCGAACAGCATGTTGTAGGTGAACCGGTCGATCGAGCGGTTCATCCCGATCCCGAGTTCGCCGACGTGACGGGACCCCTCGTCGGTGTCGAGGACGCTCCCGAGGAGTTCCTCGTTTCGGCCGGCGCTGTAGCTTTCGACCCTCCCGTCCTCGAACCGGAGTCTGACGTCCTCGATCTCGCGGCCGTACCGGTACAGCGGCATGTCGAAGTGGACGGTCCCCTCGAGGCTGTCCCGCACCGGCGCGGTGAAGACCTCGCCCCCCGGGAGGTTCGCCTCGCCGTAGTCGTTGAGCGCGGTGTTGCCGGCGATAGACATCTCGAGGTCGGTGTCCTCCCCCGATCGGATCCGGACCCGATCGCCCGCGTCGAGGATCTCGGCGAGCTCCGCCTGTCGCTCGCGCTGGGCGTCCCAGTCCAGGGAGACGGCGTCCCACACGAAGTTCTCGTACGCCTCCGTGCTCATTCCGGCCAGCTGTGCGTGACCCGGGGTCGGATACTGGGTGAGACACCACGTCTTCGAGAGCCGCTCGGTTTTGACCGGCTCCATCGCCCGGTTGTAGTCGGCGGTCGTCTCCGGGTCGACGTCGCTCTTCTCGGTGACGTTCGGCCCGCCGCGGGCGATGACGAAGACGTCGGTCTCCTCGTACAGTGCGAGACGGTGCTCGGGTAGATCGAAGTCGTCGCTCGCCCGCTGGAACGCGCGCTCGGCGCGCTCGGAGTAGTTCAGATACACCGGGTTCGCTCCGCGGTCGCCGCACAGCTCGTGCAGCGCGACCGCCAGGTCCTCCGCCTCCGCGGGCACCTGGATGACGACGTCGTCCCCGGCCTCGATTCCGGTCGAGTGGTCCACGATGATTTCGGCGTGTTCGCGAACGCGCGGATCCATGTCGACGAGGTTCGCCGGTAGCGGCATACGCCTTGCGAAACGCCGGCACGGCATCGCCCGCGTCGAGACGGCACCGCCCGCGTCGACGCGGCGCCACCGCCGGCACCGACGCCGTTTTGAGGGACACACGTGAAGAGGTACGCGTGACAGAGGGGGACGACTGGCTGGCGGCGCTGTCCGAGGCGGGGGAGCTCACCCCCGAGACAGTCGACGCCATCGTCTCCACGCACGGCGACCGGGGACGGCGCGCGATCGAGGCCGTCGGCGAGGGGAGAGTGAAACAGTACCGCGATTTCACCGTGGTCGTCGGGCACTCCGAGGAGTACGTCGTGGAGGGCGGGGAGTGTACCTGCAGGGACAGCGAGTACAACCTGGATCCGGACGACCCCGACCAGCGGTGCTGGCACGCGCTGGCGGTCGACGTCGCCGAGGCGCTGGACGCCGTCGACCACCACGACATGTGGTACTCGGAAGTGCGGGAGTTCCTGTGACCGCCCCTCGACCCGGCGTCGTCGGGAGCGGGCTCACTCGTCCCTGAAGTAGTCGGGATCCTC
>JAZKTH010000211.1:0-2779 GCA_036625675.1 Haloferacaceae archaeon | reverse complement strand
CCTCTTGCTCTTCCTCCTCTTGCTCTTCCTCCTCTTGATCGTCCCCTTGTTCCTCTTCTTCCTCGTCCTCCTCGGTCGCCGCGTCGCTGCCCTCGGTCCCAGGATCCCCACCCTCGTCCTCATCGCCATCATCCCCACCGTCCTCACCCTCGCCGTCGTCGACCTCGCCCTCGCCCTCGCCGTTCTCGTCCGCGCCGTCGGCACGGAAGATGCGGGCGCGGTCGAACGAGACGTCGAGTGCCTCGAAGTCGTCGATCGCGACCGGCTGGTCGCTGATCAGCAGACTGAACGTGCCGGTGCGAGTCGCCCCGGTCGAGGTGTCCGAGGGGGTTCCGGTACCGTCCCCCTCCCCGTCGCCGGGGGCCGTCCCCGTCGCGCAGCCGGCCAGCACGGTCGCCCCGACGCCGGCTCCCAGAGCCAGGAAGTTTCGGCGTCGGACGGATCGCTCGGCCGCCGCAGCGGTCTCGCAGTCCGTCGGTCGCGTGTCGTTCGGGTTCATCACGTCCGTACCAATCACTTCGACAAACATATAACGAGTCGTTAATGAGGCCCGAGTTTAGCCGAGTTAATTCGGTTTGTGGGTTCTGCAGTCTTGCGATACGGTGCAATCGAGAGTGTTCCGGACCGATCCGACCTGGAACGTCATGACCGAACAGTGACACTCTACGGAGCCGTCCCCGACACGTCACTCGCCGGAGACGGGGGCGAACTGTCGGTTCCGGAAACGGGAGTCGGTCGGCGGTCGCGGCATCCGCAGTTTTCAAGCCCCGCGGCGTCGTGTTCCCGGTAATGACACGGACCGTCTGGGTGAAAGCCGACGACGAGGTCGGCGACTGGCAGGCCCGAAAGCGACGGATCACCGCGGGGATCGAGGCGGGCGTCGACTGGGTGCTCGTCGACGAACCGGACGTCGGTCGGGTACGGGAACTCGGCGACGTGAACGTCGCGGCGTTCCGGTCGGACGCCGACGTGGTCGACGCTGACGGGGTCGAGGAGGCCGAGGAAACCGTTGCCGACGTCTACGTCGTCGGCAAGGACGGGGAGGGCGACGGGACGATCGAACTCCCGCCTGACTTCTCGGGCAGCGCCGACCTCACGACGCTCCGGGGCGGCGATCTCGCGGAGGGGGCGTACGTCCGGATCCTCACCGAGGAGTACGAGGCGTTCGCCGAGGAGGCCGCCAGGGACGGCGAGTACACCCTGGTGGTCGGCGCCGACTGGAAGATCATCCCCCTCGAGAACCTCATCTCGCGGGTGGGCGAGGACACCCACCTCGTGGCCGGCGTGACCAGCGCCGAGGAGGCCGAAACCGCGTTCGAGACGCTCGAGATCGGCGCCGACGGCGTGTTGCTGGATACGGACGATCCCGACGAGATCCGCCGGACGGTCGAGGTCCGCGACGCCACCGAGCGCGAGCAGCTCGAGCTGACGTACGCGGAGGTGACCGCCGTCGAGCGCACCGGCATGGCCGATCGGGTCTGCATCGACACCGGCAACCTGATGGACGACGACGAGGGGATGCTCGTGGGGTCGATGTCCCGGGGCCTGTTCTTCGTCCACGCCGAGACCGCCGAGTCGCCGTACGTGGCCTCCCGCCCGTTCCGGGTCAACGCCGGCGCGGTCCACGCCTACGTCCGGACGCCGGGCGGGGAGACCAAGTACCTCGCCGAGCTGCAAAGCGGCGACGAGGTGGAGATCCTGGACACGGACGGCCGCACGCGCGAGGGGATCGTCGGCCGGGTGAAGATCGAGAAGCGCCCGATGTTCCGGGTGCAGGCGGAGGTCGAAACCGAGGACGGCGTCGACAGGGTGGAGACGCTGCTGCAGAACGCCGAGACGATCAAGGTGGCGACCGCCGACGGTCGGACCGCAGTCACGGACCTGGAGCCGGGGGACGAACTGCTCGTGTACTACGAGGACGTCGCGCGACACTTCGGCGAATCCGTCGAGGAGAGCCTCATCGAGAAGTGACGGGAACGGGGGCCGCGCCGGCGTCGACCTGCCCTCAGAAATTCTCTCCCGGCCCCGGATCAGGATTTTAGTCCGATTCCCGGCCCTCGTCGGAGAGTTCGCGGGTACACCACATACAGAAATCCAGCTCCGGGTCGGTCTCCCGGCCGCAGTGCGGACAGGCGACCGATTCCCCCGCTTCCACCCCGGCCGAGGAGTCGTCCGACACCCCGACGACCGACCCGGCGGAACCCGCGATCCCGGAGGCCGACGGCGTACTCCGGATCGCCACGAGGAACGCGTCGACCACGCTGATCAGCAGGATGAAGGCGATCCCGGCGATTACCGCCGGCGGAAGCTCCAACACCGACGACGGTACCGCCTCGCCGACGGACGAAACGATCAGCGCAGCGCTGCCGAAAAGCGCAAGCAAGAACCACGAGAGTGCGCGCTTCCACTCCCGGAGATACGCGTGCCCCACGCCGGCGACGCCGAACACCGCACCGCCGACCGCGAGCAACACGACGATCATCGCCCGGCGGCGGTTCTCGTTCATACCCCACAGTCGAACGCTCGAGGAATTATAGCCTACGATGTCCCGGACGGAATCCCCGACGGCACGCGGCCGGAATCCCCGACGGCACGCGGCCGGAACCCCCGACGGCACGCGGACCGATCCGACGAGGGGTCTTATTACTCGGCTCTCCGAACACCGCCACGTGCACGTCGACGGAGCGGTACTGGCCGAGATCGATCTGATCGCGGACTGGTGGGCCGACCTCGCCGACGAACAACGCGCGTTCGACTCCCACCTGTTCGCCGAGGCGAA
>JAZKTH010000037.1:0-17252 GCA_036625675.1 Haloferacaceae archaeon | reverse complement strand
GTCTCGGTGCGCGTGGTGACGGTTTCGTCGTATCGGAGGTCCCCGTCGGCCGACTCCTCGTAGGCGACGCGCTCGGCGTGTCGGTATCGCGTCGTCACCTCGACCTCGTAAGTACCTGCCGGGGCGTCCTCGTCGACGACCACCTCGAACCCGTGCGGTCCCGACGTCTCCCCGTCCTCGACGGTCCCGATCGACTGCTCCCCGGTCTCCACGGAGAGTGGCGCGTCGCGGGTGTCCGTCACGTTCACCCGGACCGACCGCGCCTCAGTGGCCCGGCCGATCGCCTCCGGTGGATGGGTCCGGTTGTCGTCCGTCACCGTCGCGTCGTTCGTGATCGACACGCCGAGCGTGCCCGTGACGCCCGGGTCGAACCGAGCGTCCGGCGCCGACGCGTTCAGGTGTGGCGTCCCCTCGACTGCCGGGGAGTTGGTGGCGGCCTGCGCGGCCGCGCCCGGGCTGGCCACGCCGACCGACGCGACGAGCAGCAAAACGGCGACCGAAACCGCAGCCGCGCGACCGCCTGCGTCCGGGGCAGGGTGTGCCATCGTGTTCGACCGTACCGGAATACGAAAGAAAACTGTTTGGGAATTGTAACCCACATAATATCAGTTTCTTAATAGTATTTTTCGAACGTGTCGTGTAAAAACGACTACAAACAGCCTCTAACTCGTGTTTTCTCAACTGACCAATTCGACGAGAAACGATGCGAAGTTACTTATCCGTTCACTGTTACGATCGATCATGGCGGATCTGCGAGACCTCGGCCTCTCGAGCTACGAGGATCGGGCCTACCGGAGCCTCCTGGGGCTGGGGGCGGTTTCCGCGCCGGAGCTGTCGGAGAAAAGCGGCGTCCCGGAGGGCAGAATATACGACGTGCTGGAGAGCCTCGAGACGAGCGGGCTCGTGCGCGCCCAGACCGCGAGCCGCCCGAAGCGGTACGTCGCCGTCGAGCCGGAAGTCGCGATCACGCGGCTGGTCGAGACGCGAACCCGGGAACTCGAGGCCGAGATCGAGCGCCACGAGATGGTCGGTTCACAGCTGATCGAGACGCTCCCGTCGGCGAGGACGGTAGAGGACCGGTTCCAGACGACGGCGATCGGGACCGAGGACGCGGTCGAGCTGCTGTTCGAACGGCTCGACGCGGCCGACGAGCGGATCGCGATGGTCGCGAACGCGTTCACCCCCGAGGTCGACATCGACGAACTCGGCCCGGACGCCCTCGACCGGCTCGCGGCGGCTCTGGAGCGCGGCGTCGACGTCTCGATTCTCGCGTCCCGGCACCTCGTCGAGACGGTCCCCGGCGAGCTGCTCGACCGGCTGTCCCGGGAGCCGTTCGCGTCCGGGGGGTTTTCGGCCCGCACGACCGACGAACTGCACGGGACCTTCTACCTGGTCGACCACGTCGAGCTGTGCTTCGAGGTCGTCAACCCGATGACGCCGGACGCCGTCGTCGGGCTCGTTCACCTGCAGGACCCCACCTTCGCGCTCGAGCTGGAGGAACAGTTCGTGAAACACTGGGAGACGGCGTCGCCGTTCGATCCGGCGTGACGGCTCTCCGGGGTGGGTGGCCGATCGTCCGGGAACGGCCTGCAACCGCCGGCTCAGAGCTTCTCTGTCGCCTCGTCGATCACGCCGAAGTCCAGGAACGCGATGACGTGATCCCCGGTGTCGACCGTCGTCTCGCCGCGCGGGATCACCATCTCCCCGTCCCGGGTTATCGCGCCGATCACGACCCCCCGCGGGAGGTCCCGCATCGACTCCTCGATGCGCCGTCCGGCCAGCACGCTGTCCTCGTCGACCTCGATCTCCAGCACCTCCGCCTTGTCGGACTCGATGAACGCGATGTTCTCGGTCTTCCCGCGTTGCGTGAAGCGGGTGATCTCCTCGGCGACGACGCCCCGGGGGTTGATCGCCACGTCGACGCCGACCGTCTCGAAGAGCTCCATGTACGCCGGCTTTTCGATCACGCTTATGGTGCGCTCGATGCCGAGCTGCTGGGCGAGCAGCGATTCGAGCAGGTTCTTCTCGTCTGACTCCAGCGTCGACACCAGCAGGTCTGCCTCCCCGACGTGCTCGCGCTGGAGGAATCCCACGTCCATGGCGTCCGAGTGCATCACCATCGTCTCCGGAAGCGCCTCGGCGAGTTCCCGCGCCCGGGATTTCTCCTGTTCGACCAGCCGCGTCGTCAGCCCCTGTTCGTTCAACAGGCGTGCGACGTGGTAGCCGATCTCGGAGCCGCCGGCGATCACGACCTCGTTTGCCCCCTTCCGCTTCTCGGCGGGGACGATCTCGCGCGCGAACTCGTGGACGCTCTGGGAGCTGCCGATCACGACGACCCGGTCGCCGGTTCCGATGTGGGAGTCGCCGCGCGCGATCTCGACGTTTCCGTTCCGGAGGATCGCTGCGAAGGTCAGCGAGTCGTACCGGTCGGCCTCCTCGACGGTCGTCCCGGCGATCGGCGATCCCTTGCAGATGTCGAACTCCGCCATCTGGACCGTCCCGTCGGCGAAGAAGTCCGCGTCCCGGGCGGTCGGCAGCGCGGCGACCCGGGCGATCATCTCCGCCGCGAGCAGGTTCGTCGCGACCATGAGGTCGATCCCGAACGCGGTCTCCGCGTGCTCCCAGGTCCGGAGATACTTGCTGTCCTTGATCCGGGCGACCGTGAACGCCTCCGAGACGGCCTTCGCGGTCGAACAGGCGACGATGTTCGTCTCGTCGTCGTCGGTCGCCGCCAGGAACATGTCGGCGGATTCGATCCCCGCCTCCTCCAGCGTCTCCAGGTCGGTCCCGTCTCCGGCGACCGCTAGCACGTCCAGCGAGTAGTTCAGTTCGTCGACCAGCGACTCCTCCATCTCCACGACCGTCACGTCGTGACTGTCACACAGCCCCTCCGCGATCGACTGTCCGACCTCGCCGGCGCCGATGACGACCACCTTCATACGGCCGAACCCCCGTGGAAGCCGATCGTCCCCCGCGACCGTTTCGTATTCATGATGACGCTCTCGAACGTGTTTCCTTCCGGGACGCGTAACTAGTTTGCGTCATCGAGGGGACCCTCCACACCGCTTCCTAGAGTGAAGTCGAGTCCGGGTGGTCGTTCGGATCCGAACAGTTCATGGCGGAGGAGAGGACAACTCACGCGTATCGGTTAGGATCTGCCCCGCACATGCATAACTGTTGTCTACATCAGATATGTCGATAAAGGTTGACTGGCGGACCAGCGTCGCCCTGACCGGCACCGCGGTGAAGTACCTGTCCGGCACGATGCTCGTCCCGCTCGCGGTCGCGTTCGTCTACGGCGATGACGTCGTGGTGTTCCTGGCCTCGATCGCTTTCGCGCTCGGGATCGGTGTCGCCCTCGAGCAGCTGTCCGGGGAGACGGACCTGGGCCCTCGGGAGGCGCTGTTGTTCGTCGTGCTCGTGTGGGGGACTATCGCGATCGTGGGCTCGATCCCGTACGTGCTGGCCGGCTACGGCACCGAGTCGACGCTCGGGCACCCGATCAACGCGCTGTTCGAGTCGATGTCGGGATTCACGACGACCGGGGCGACCGTGATGGGGGAGATCTCCCTCGAACGGCACTCCCACGCGCTGCTGCTGTGGCGACAGCTCAGCCAGTGGCTCGGCGGGATGGGGATCATCGTGCTGATGGTCGCGATCCTGCCGGAACTGGCGGTCAACGGGGCCCAGCTGATCGACTCGGAGGCCCCGGGTCCCGAGCTCCAGAAGCTCACCCCCCGGATCGCCGAGACCGCGCGGATACTGTGGCTGTTCTACTTCGCGTTCACTTTTCTGCTGGTCGTCGTGTTGCTCCTGTTGCACTACGCGAACGTCGCCCCCAACATGGACGTGTACAACGCGGTCGCGCACGGCTTCACCACGCTTCCCACCGGCGGGTTCTCCCCGCAGGCGGACAGCATCGCGGCGTTCTCCCCGGCCGTACAGTGGGTCGTGATCCCGTTCATGCTCGTGGCGGGGACGAACTTCGCCCTCTTTTACTTCGTCCTGCAGGGGGAGTATCGATCGTTCTTCACCAATCGGGAGTTCCGGGCGTACGTCGGCGCCGTCGCCGGGCTGACTCTCGTGCTCTGGGGACTGCTTTTCACCGGCGCCGCGCCGCCGCTCGGGGAGCTCGGGGGAACCACCGAGGGCGTGCTCGGGAACTCGCTGCGGCAGGCGGCGTTCCAGATCGGGTCCCTGATGAACTCCACGGGATACGCCACCAGCGACTTCGCCGAGTGGGACGCGACCGCCCAGATCGTGTTGCTTTTCGCGATGTTCGTCGGCGGATCCGCGGGGTCCACCGGCGGGGGGGTCAAAGTAGTCCGGTGGCTGGTGGTCCTGAAGGCGACCCGGCGGGAGCTTTTCACCACCGCCCACCCCGACGCCGTCACGCCGATCCGGCTCGGCGGGTACGTCGTCGACGAGGACGTCGTCCGCTCCATCTTCGCGTTCACGTTCCTGTACCTGCTTCTGTTCTCGGTCGCGAGCGTCCTGATCTCGCTCGACGCGGGACGCGTCGGACTCGAACTGACGATACTCGAGGCGACGAGCGCCAGCCTGGCGACCATCGGGAACATCGGTCCGGGCTTTGGCCTGCTCGGCCCGTTCGGGAGCTACCTCGAGTTCCCCGCGACGAGCAAGCTGCTCTTCGTCTTCCTCATGTGGATCGGCAGGCTGGAGATCATCCCGATCATGGTGCTTTTCACCGGGGCGTTCTGGAAGCGATGACTGTGTGACGGGCACGGCAGGTGTCGGGGTGGCGTGAGTGGCGGCGGGACGGGTGGCTGCGCCCCTTATTTAAGTAATCGAGAGGCGTACGCTCGAGCATGAACGCAAACCGCTCGTTCGGGCTCCCCTCCCGGGAGGACGCGCTGCTCGCGGCGGGGTTCGTCGTCGGCGTCAACGCCCTCGGCGCCGCGCCGGCGGTCGCTTTCGGATCCGAGACCGGGTGGATCGACCGACCCTGGTTCTACCCGCCGGAGATCCTGTTCCCGATCGTCTGGACGCTGCTTTTCACCCTGCTCGGAGTGGCGCTGTTCCGCGTCTGGCGGCGGGGGACCGGCCGCCGCGACGTCCGGGTGGCGCTGGGCGCGTTCGGCGGCCAGTTCGCGCTCAACCTGCTTTGGACCCCGGTGTTCTTCGGCCTGCAGCGGGCTGACCTGGGGCTGGCCGTGATCGTGGCCCTCTGGGTCGGAATCGTCGCGACCGTCGTCGCCTTCGACCGCGTCGACCGGGTGGCCGCCGCGCTGGTCGTCCCGTACCTGCTGTGGGTCTCGTTCGCGGCGGTGCTCAACTACGCGATATACGCGGGCTGATCCGTTCGGCCGAGCGCTCCACGGGGAGCGGCGGGAACGCGTCCGGGGACGCGACGGTCGCGGCCACCGTCGGGGACGGCTACGGTTGCGACCGCCAGTAGAGGACGCCCCCGAGCAGGAGCAGGAACGGCGTCCCGAACGCCAGCGCGTACGGCGCGGCGTACGCCATCGCGACGACGGTCGCGCGCAGCACGGTCCCGACCCCGGAGACCGAGTCGAAGAACGCCGCGGTGACGGGGGTGTCGTACCAGGCCTCGGGCTCCGGCCGGTCGGGCTCGGGTTCGGGCTCCGCCAGCGACACCGTGATGGTCGCGTAGGCGACCCGTTCCTCCAGCGAGCGCTGACGCGCCTCGAGGCGCTCGATCTCCTCCTGCGTCTCGGAGAGTCGCTCCTGGACCGCGAGCACGTCCTCGGTCTCGTTGGCCTCCTCGTACAGCTCCCGGTACCGGTCGCGCTCGGCGCGGAGGTTCTCCAGGCGCGCCTCGACGTCGACCAGCTGGTCGGTCACGTCCTCCGAGTCGGTCGTCACCGACTGCACCTCACCCACGCCGCTGATCTCCTCGACCGACTCCTCGAAGGAGTCGCTTGGCACCCGAACCACCAGCTCCCCGGTGGTCCAGGTCTCGTTGTGGCGCTCGTGCACTCGCTGGGCCGAGTCGCTGACGAATCCGCCGCGACGCTCCACGATCGCCCTGACCTCCCCGTCGGCCGCCTCGTAGGACTCGACCTCGAGTTCGACGCGGCCGGTGAAGATCAACTGCCTTCCGGGCGCCACCTGCGCGGCCGTCGCGGACTCGTCTTCCGCGTTCCTCGCGGACGTTTCCTCGCCTTCGACCCCCGCGTCGTCTCCCCCGTCCGCGGCGTCGTCGCCCGCTACCGCCGCGTGTTCCTCCTCCACCGCGAACGAATCGCCCGAACCCGGCGCGCCCCCCGCACAGCCAGCCAGGAGCAACAGCGCCGCCACCACCGTCGCCGCGAGCGCTCGTCGGAATCTCATACCGCCGAATGCGGCCGAAGGGCCCCTATATGTTGGCAAGACGCAAACGGTTGTTTGACATACTCCGGGTCTCGCCCGTATCGAGTTACTGAGAGTTCCGTCAGCGATCCACACGCCCGGCTGAATCCGGGGTTCCGGTCGGATCTGGTTACGGGCGATCGGACGGACGGCGGAAAACGCCCGTTTCTAGAAACCAGATGTAGTTTCTTTTCAAATAGTGATAAGCTTTGGTGGTTATATAACCCGGAAACCCGTGTCTCCAACCATGACGCGACACGCGCAGGCGGACTCTTCCTCTTCCGCCGGGCCGCGACCGTCGAGGTCCTCGGCCGAGCCGAAACCGTCGAGGTCCTCGGCCGAGCCGAAACCGTCGAGGTCCTCGGCCGGGCCGAAACCATCGGGGAGACGGAACGGCGCCCCCAGCAGGCGGGGGTTCCTGCGATACCTGGGCGCGGGCGCGGCGCTTTCGGCCGCCGGGACCGCGGGCTGTCTGGGGAGCGCAACCGAGTCGGTCGGCGTGCTCTCCGCCGGCAGCCTCGCACAGACGTTCGAGGAGTACGTCTCCCCGGCGTTCGAGGAGGAGACCGGCATCTCGGTCCAGGGTGAGTACTACGGCTCGAACGCGGTGATGCGGATGATCGAGGACCGGACCAAACACCCCGACGTCGTGGTGAGCGCCGACGCCACCCTCCTGCGTGACCGGCTGCGGGGCGAGTACGTCGACTGGGACGTCGAGTTCGCGACCAACGTGCTCGGGATCGGGTACAACCCCGAAACCGAGTTCGGCGGGGAGCTCGACGGCGGAGAACCCTGGTACGAGCTCGTTCAGGACCTCGGGGACGGGGACCTGGTCATCAGCGATCCCGACCTGGATCCCCTCGGGTACCGGGCCATCCAGGCGTTCGAGCTGGCGGAGCGCGAACACGGGATCGACGGGCTGAAGCAGACCGTTCTCGGGAAGGTGTACCGGGAACCAGAGGAACCCCAGATGATGGCCGGCCTCGAGTCGGGTGCGCGCGCTGGCGCGATCATATACGGCAACATGGCCGCCGATCACGGCGTCCCCTTTTCGGCGTTTCCGCCGGCGTACAACTTCGCGGATCCGGAGCTCGCGGACCACTACGCCACGGCGACGTACGTCACCGACGAGGAGGGATACGAGGCGGTCGGCCGTCCCATTCTGTACAACGCCTCGGTCCTCCGCGAGGCGGACGCCCCCGACGCGGGTCGCCGGCTCGTACGGTTCCTGCTGGAGAACCCGGAGTTGCTCGTCGACGCCGGGCTGCGGGTGGCGGACGTGCTCCCCCGGGCGTTCGGCGATCCGCCCGAGGAGGTGCGGCCGTGAGCGTCGAGCGACGGACGCCCGTCTGGCGGGGCTACGGGCTCCCCGAGCTGCTCGTCCCGACCGTTCTGGGAGGGCTGTTGCTGCTGTACTTCGCGCTGCCGTTCGCGTCGTTCCTGCTCCGCACCGGCACGGCGGACGTGATCGCGGGGCTCTCGACGCCGGAAGCACAGACTGCGATCCGGAACTCGCTTCTCACCGCCCCGGTGACGACGGCGATCGCGACCGTCTTCGGCGTCCCGCTCGCGTACGTCCTCGCGCGGAAGTCGTTCCCCGGCAAGCGTCTCGTGGAGGGGCTGGTGATCATGCCGCTCATCGTGCCACCCGTGGTCGGGGGGGCGATGATCCTGACCGCCGTCGGTCGGTTCACGCCGGTCGGCGCCGCGGCGGCCGCGGTCGGGATCCCCCTGACGGACAGCCTCGCCGGCGTGATACTGGCGCAGCTGTTCGTCGCCGCCCCGTTCGTGATCATCACCGCCCGGGCCGGATTCGGGTCGATCGACGTCAGGATCGAGCAGGCGTCCCGGTCGCTCGGCTGCGGTCCGATATCGACGTTCTGGAACGTGTCGCTCCCGCTGGCCCGCGGGGCGATCATCGCCGGGATCACTCTGACGTTCGCGCGGGCGATCGGCGAGTTCGGCGCGACGATGATGGTCGCGTACAACCCCCGGACGATGCCGACGCGCATCTGGGTCGAGTTCATCGCCGGCGGGATCGACGCGATCGTGCCGGTCGCGATCGCGCTGTTCGCGCTCACCCTGGGGGTACTGGCGATCGTCCAGCGGTTCGGCCGCGTGCCAACGGTGATCGACCAGTGATACTCGAGATCGACGGCCTTACCCACAGCTACGGCGGCGAGTCCGCGGTCGAGGACGTCTCGTTCGGGCTGGAGCGCGGCGAACTCGTCGCGGTACTCGGCCCCAGCGGCTGCGGCAAGACGACGCTCGTCCAGGCGATCGCGGGCCACGTCCGGCCCACGGACGGGCGGATCCGCCTGCGCGGCGAGGACGTCACCGACGACCCGCCCGAGGCCCGTCGGGTCGGGATCGTCTTCCAGCACTCGACGCTGTTTCCCCACCTCACGGTGGCACAGAACGTCGCGTACGGCCTGAAGGCCCGGGACGTGCCGCCCGCCCGCCGGGAGGAGATCGTGACCGAGTTCCTCGAGCTGGTCGACCTGTCCGACCAGCGGGAGGCACACCCCGGCGAGCTGAGCGGCGGCCAGCAACGTCGCGTCGAACTCGCCCGGGCGCTCGCGCCCGAACCGGACGTCCTGTTGCTGGACGAGCCGCTCTCCGCGCTGGACCGCTCCCTCCGGGAGGGTCTGCGCGAGGAGATCGCCCGGATCCAGGAGGAGACGGGAGTGACCTCCCTGTTCGTCACCCACGACCAGGAGGAGGCGATGTCGCTTTCTGACCGGCTAGTGGTGATGAACGACGGCCGCGTGGCGGGGATCGGCCCGCCCCGGGAGCTCTACGAGTCGCCCCCGACGCCGTTCGTGGCGTCGTTCCTGGGCCGGTCGAACGCGCTGTCCGCCCGGGTGATCGACGGGACGCCACCCCGGATCGAGATCGGCGACGGCGCCACGAGGCTCCCGGTCGAGACCGGCGACGTCGCGAGGGAGGACCGGAGCGGCGCGAGGGAGGACCGGAGCGGCGCGATCGAGGCCGACGGAAACGGACTCGACGGATCCGTGGCCTGTCACGTCCGGCCCGACGACGTGACGCTGGAACTCGGGTCTATCGACGGGCCAGCACCCGGGGAGGACGACGATCACCCCGAGGTCGTGTCGCTGCCGGGAGTCGTGCGGCGAGTCGCCGACGTGGGCCGTCGGTACGACGTGACGCTGGAACTCGACGCGGGCGGGGAACTCGTCGTCGAACGGCGGTCGTTGCCGCCCGATCCGGGAGAGTGGGTACGGGCCCGGATCCACGTCGACGACGTGATGGTGTTCGACGAGAACCGGGAGTGAACCGGCACCGGTCCCCCCGCGAACGCCCCGTTCTCCGCCGACGCCGATTCCCCCCGATTACGGCGGCGACGCCGACGGCGGATACTTATACGCGTCGGCCCCCAACGCACACCCAGCTACCGATGTGTGGAACGCCCGCGTCGTCCCTCCCGGAGATGAGACGATGAACCGATTGCATCCGCGGATCCAGTTCGTCTGGGCGCTCCGTTCCGTTCTGCTCGCGGCGCTGGTGGCCGTCCCGGCCGGCGCGGGCTACCGTTTCCTCGACCTGCCGCTGCCGGCGGTCGTGGCCGTTCCGGCGGCGGTCCTCGTTCTCGGGATCGCCTTCTCGATCGCGCGCTACCGCCGGTGGGGGTACGAGATCCGCGAGGACGACATCTACCTGGAGCGGGGGGTCCTCACGCAGGTCCGAACCGTCGTGCCGCTGGTGCGCATCCAGCACGTCGACTCCCGCCGGGGACCGATCGAGCGGGCCACCGGGCTGGCGAGCTGCGTGGTGTACACCGCCGGCTCCCGGGGCGCCGACGTGCGGATCCCGGGGCTGACGCCGGCGGACGCCGACGGGCTGCGCGAACGGCTCAAACGGCTCGCGATCAGGGCCGAGGGGGAGGACGCGGTGTGAAACTGTCGCCGGTCTCGATCCCGTACCGCGCGGTCCAGAAGGCGTCCAGCCTCCTCGTCGCGGCGTTTTTCGTCGCGGCCGCCGGCTCCGGCGGCAGCGTCGCCGGCGTCCCGGTTGTCGTCCCGCTGGCCGTCGCCGCGGTCCTTCTCGCGAGCGCGTACGAAATCGCGTACTACCGGCGCTTCGAGTACGAGCTCACCGACGACACTCTCGACATCCGGTCGGGGGTGATCTCCCGCCGCGAGCGGGAGCTGCCGTACCGCCGGATCCAGAACGTCGACATCAGCCGGAACGTGCTCCAGCGGCTGCTGGGGATCGCCGCCGTCGACCTGGAGACCGCCGGCGGGAGCTCGACGGAGGGGGCGATCCGGTACGTCTCCCCCGGGGAGGCGAAGCGCCTCCAGTCGGAGCTCCAGCGCCGCAAGCGCGGCGCCGAGACCGACGCGGGCGGGGGAACCGGCGCGGAAGCGGACGCCGGCCCGATCGAGGAGACCGAACTGTACGCGATCACGCCCACGGAGCTCGGGCTCGTGGGCGCGCTCTCGTTCGACGCCCGGCTGTTCGGGCTGGCGGCGTTCCTGGCGTCGGGGTCGTTCCCCCTGCTGCAGCGGTTCCTCCCCCGGCCGGAGGCGCTGGTTTTGACGCTCACCGGCCTGTTCGTCCTGGTCGGCCTGCTGGTCGCCTCCTGGCTGCTCGGCGTCGCCGTCGCGGTGACGAACTACTATGGCTTCCGGCTGACGCGGTCGGGGGACGAACTCCGGTACGAGCGCGGCCTGTTACGCCGGTTCAGCGGCTCGATACCGTCCGAGAAGGTCCAGACGGTCACAGTCCAGGACAACCCCCTGAAACGGACGTTCGGCTACGCCACGCTGGTGATCGAGACGGCGGGCTACGCGCCCGGCGGCGGCAGCGAGGGCCGGGGACAGCAGGTCGCGGTACCGATCGCGCGGGTCGACCGCGTGTACCGCCTCGCCAACGAGGTCGAGGAGTTCGGCGCGCCCGCGTTCGAACGTCCCCCCGGACGCACGCGCCGCCGGTACGCCGTCCGGTACGCCATCGGCATCGGGGTGCTCACCGCGGTCGCGTTCGGCCTGAACCGGTATCTCCCGTTCGAACTCCCCTGGCCGTACGTGCTCGCTCTGCTGGCGGTCGTGCCCGCGGCGGCCCACTTCAAGTGGAAACATCGGGGATACTGGCTCGGCGAGAACCACCTCCTCACGCGCAACGGCGTCTGGCGCCGGGAGATCAAGGCGGTGCCGTACTACCGGATCCAGAACGTGATCGACACCCGGACGGTGTTCCAGCGCCGGTGGCAGATCGCCACCGTCCACGCCGACACCGCGGGCACGCTGTCGCTCACCGGGCTGGGTGCCGTCGCCGCCGACATCGACGAGACCGACGCCGGACGGCTCCGCGAGGAACTGACCGACCGTCTCCAGGAGGCGGTGCTGGAGCGGCGAACCCCGGAGCCGCGGTTCGAGTGGCTCGACCTCGAGTCGGGGGCGGAGGGTCCCGGCCGCGACGGTTCCGGATCCGGCGACGTGATTTGAGTCGAGGCGGGGAGAAGGCAGGACGCCGCCGGGGCCCGGCGTCACGACTCCACGTCGTGGAGGAACGCCTGGAACTCCGCGGTCCGCCCGTCGGGGTCGTCGGCGAAGAACTGGTAGATCCGGTAGCGCTCGTTCTCGTGGGGCTCCTCCCTGGCGGCCTCGCCCACCCGGTCGTGCATCCGGTCGACGGCCTCCCTGGTGTCGTACACGAACGTGAGGATCCCGCAGTCGTCGGTCCGGTCCCGGTCGCAGAAACCGAACCGGAACGCGTCGGCGTCCCCCTCGACGAACTCGAGGACGGTGCAGTCGGGCTGTTCCAGCCAGACGTCCGCGCCGACGGTATCGGTATAAAAGTCGACGACCGCGTCGTGCCGTTCCGTGGCGAAAAAGACGATTCCTGACACGACCGGCGGTTCGGCGGGGTGCAGTATAAACGTCCCGCCGACGGAACGGCGAAACTATAAAAAGACCACGTATATGAAGTACTCCATGGAATAACTATAAAAAGTAACGTTTCACAGGTTTAGAAACTGTATCTCGTTACTTTTTTCGGGGGGCGTCGTGTACGTCCGACCATGAGGAACCGACGAGCGTTTCTCGCGGCTGCCGGAAGCGCGATCGCATCGACGTCAGGTTGCCTCTCCACGGCGGGGCTGAACTCCGTCACGGGAGGAGACGAGCTCCGGCTGACCTACGACGGGGCGCCGCCGCACTTCCAGGCGGTCGTGATGCAGCGGGAGTCGATGTTCGACGCGATCCCGGCGGCGGTGACGACCGAGGAGGGCGGCTGCAAGAGCATCGTCCAGATGCTGGTCACGGAGAAAGCCGACGTCGGAATGACGGGTATCATCCCCGCGCTGACCGCGATCGATCGGGGACCGCCCCTCTCCATCGTGGCCGCGAGCTCGCGGGAGGCGTTCGTGGTGATGGCGCACGAGGACCTGGCCGACAGGTACGAATCCGACGGCGGAGAAGGGTGGGCCGAGTTCGCCGAGGACGCCGGGGGAACGGTCAAGCTTGCGACCTATCCCGAGGGGAGCGTCTCCGACATCACGGCGCGCCACTGGCTCGAGGAGACCCTCGATTCGCCCGGGGAGACCGTCGAACTCGTCCCGCTGGCGGGGCCGGGGGCGGCCAGACAGGCGCTGATAGCCGGCGAAGTCGACGGGGCGGTGATTCCGGAGCCCACGCCGACCCTGGTGGAAACGCGGGGGGCCCCGTACCGGCGGATCGGGTGGGTCGGGGAGTTCATTCCCGGCCAGCCCGCCGGCGTCGTGCTCGTCCGGGACGCGTTCGCCGAGGAGAACCCGGCGGCCGTCGAGGGGTTCCTCGACCGGCACCGGGCGGCGACCGAGTTCGTCAACTCCCGTCCCGAGCCGAGCGCGGAGTACATGAGCGACGTGTACGGCGGCGAGGGGGCCCTCGATCCGGAGACGGCGCTGAAGGCGCTCCGATCGCGAGCGACCCAGTACGTCACGGATCCGGCCACGATCGCGGAGGGAACCGACGTCATGGCGGAGTACGCCGCGAGGTTCGAGAAAACGCAGGAGGTCTACGACGCGGACGACCTGATCGATCCGAAATACTACGAGGCGGTGACCGAGTAGCGATGGGAACCACGACCCTCGGGGACCGGGTCGAGACCGCCACTCCCCGCCAGTCGAGGGCGCGGGCGCTACTGAAGGCGCTGATCTACCGGGTGCTCATGGTGGCCGTGACGGTCGTCGCCGCGTACGCGTTCACGGAGGACCCGGCCGCCGCGATCAACATCGGGGTCGCCGCCAACGCGATCAAGACCGTGACGTACTACGTCTACGAACGCGCGTGGGACCGCGTGGGGTGGGGAGTGAACTGAGGATGGCCGAGGGGCGAACGACGGATCTCGTGGCGGGCGGGGACGCGCGACCGGAAGTGGTCGCTCCCGGCGTCTCCGGCACCCGGCTCCGGCGGGGAGCGGTGGGGACGGCCCTCTTTCTCGTCGCGTGGACCGGGGTCGCAGCCCTGTATCCGCCGTACGTCCTGCCGTCGCCGGCGGCAGTCGCGGCCGCGTTCGCACTCGAGTTGACGACGCCGGCGCCGTACGCGGTGCCGGTGATCGGTACGGAGGTCACGGCGACGAAGATGGTCGCCACGCTGCTGGAGAGCCTGCAACACTACGTCCCGGGACTACTCCTGGGGATCGCGTTCGGCGCGCCGCTGGGCATCGCCATGGGGTGGAGCCGTCGGCTCGACGAGCATCTGTCCGTGATCGTGCAGCTGCTCCGGCCGGTACCGCCGCTGGCGTGGATGGGGCTGGTGATCGTCTGGATCGGAATCGGGCACGCGGGCGCGGCGTTCATCGTCTCGATCGGGTCGTTCTGGATCACCTTCTTCAGCGCGTACGACGGCGTGGAACGGCTCGACGACGCGTATCTCGACGTGGGTCGAAGCCTCGGCGTCGACGACGACCTCGGCATGATCCGCAAGGTCGTCGTCCCGGGGGTCGCCCCGGACGTGGCCACCGGGATCCGGACGAGCATCGGCCGGTGCTGGATGATCGTCGTCGCGGCCGAACTGTTCGGGGCACCCGGCGTCGGCTACCGCATCATCCAGGCCGCACAGAGCCTCTCGATGGACGTGAGCATGGCGTACATGGCGGCGATGAGCCTGGTGTATTTCGGCTCCGACGCGGCGTTTTGCGCGATCCGGCAGGGGGTGCAGTGGCGATGACGGACGCCCGGCCGAGCGGGGCGCCGAAAGTGACGCTCCGGGACGTCTCGAAGGAGTACGAGACGACCGGGAGGACCGTCACGGCGCTGCGGTCGATCGACGCCGCGTTCCGGGAGGGGGAACTCGTGAGCGTCCTGGGGCCCTCCGGGGGCGGGAAGACGACCCTGCTGCGGCTGATCGCCGGCCTGGAGTCGCCGACCGGGGGCGAGATCCGGGTCGACGGGCGGCGCGTCGCGGGCCCCGGTCCCGAGCGCGGGATCGTGTTCCAGGAGCCGACGCTGTTCCCGTGGCGGTCGGTGGCGGAGAACGTCCGGTTCGGGCTCGAGGAGACCGACGTCGGCCCGGAGGCGACCGCGCGGCGCGTCGAGTCGCTGCTGACCACGGTCGGCCTCGACGACAGGGCCGACGCCGCCCCCGGGGAGCTCAGCGGCGGGATGAAGAAGCGGGTCGAGATCGCCCGGGCGCTGGCCCCGGACCCGGAACTGCTGTTGCTGGACGAGCCGTTCGGGAACCTCGACGCGAGAACGCGGGCGGAACTCCAGCGGGACCTGCTGGAGACGTGGGAGCGGACCGGAAAGACGATCGTCTTCGTCACGCACGCGACGGGGGAGGCGATCAAGCTCTCGGACCGCGTCCTCGTGCTCGGGAGCGACGGGACCATCGCGGAACGGATCGACGTGGATCTCCCCCGCCCGCGGCGACCCACCGGCTCCGCGTTCCGCGCGTACAAGAACAGGCTGGTGAGGGCGATACGGGGGCGGGGGGCGCCCGAGTCGCCCCGCGAACCCGCGCCCGGACGATCCCGGACGGCCCCGGAATATCGGTCACGCGACGCCAGCCCGGGCGAGGATCCGGACGGCGACGCGCGAAACACACGGATCAAAAACACGCGGACACGAAACACGCGAATATAAAACACACATGACACGAAGCACGCTCCTGCTTGCGGCGGACAGATTCGGTGACAGATCCCTGAGTTACCCGTACTACCGGCTCCAGGAAGCCGGCCACGAGGTGGACCTCGCCTCACCCGGGGGGGAAGCGGTGGCCGGCCTGAACGGCGTGGAGTTTCCGGCCGACGTCGCGGTCGGCGACGTCGACCCGGACGCGTACGATCTCCTGGTGATTCCGGGAGGGTACGCCGCCGAGACGCTGCGAATGCAGGCTCCGGCCGCCGTCGAGCACGTCGCGGCCTTCGACGAGGCGGACGAGCCGATCGCGTCGATCTGTCACGGCGCACAGTTGCTCAACAGCGCGGGGCTCGTCGACGGGCGGCGGATCGCCTGTCACTGGTCGATCAAGGACGACGTCGAGCAGTCGGGCGGAACGTTCGTCGACGAACCCGCGGTCGTCGACGGGAACCTGGTGACGGCCCGCCACTACGGCGACGTCGCCGAGTGGCTGCCGGCGATCCTCTCCCGGCTGTAGGTCCGCACCGGGGAGGGCAGACGCCGGAAACGTGCGGCTACGAGCCGCGGGATGGCAACCCTTTTGGACGTCCCACATCGACGGCTTACATGGAGAGAGACGTTTCCGGCGGCGAACCCTTCTCGGAGAAACTCCGCGTTCCGGAGGCACTGACGTTCGACGACGTACTGCTTCGACCCGCGGAGAGCCGGGTCGAACCCGACGAGGCGGATCTGAGCACCCGGGTCTCGAGGAACGTCGAGCTGAACCTCCCCGTGCTGTCGGCGGCGATGGACACCGTCACCGAGAGCGAACTCGCGATCGCGATGGCCCGGGAGGGCGGGCTCGGGGTCCTCCACCGGAACATGACCGACGAGGAGATGGTCGAGGAGATACAGCGGGTGAAGCGGGCCCACGAGCTCGTGATCCGGCGGGAGAACGTCGTGACCGCCCGCCCGGAGCAGACGGTCCGGGAGGTCGACGCGATGATGGAGCAGAGGGGCGTCTCGGGCGCGCCGGTCGTGGACGACGACGACACCGTCCTGGGCATCATCTCCGGCACCGACATCCGGCCGTACCTGGAGGTCGGCGAGTCGGACGCGGTGCGGGAGGCGATGACCGACGAGGTGATCACCGCGGGCCAGGACGTCACCGCCCGGGAGGCGCTGGAGCTGATGTACGACTACAAAATCGAGCGCGTCCCGGTCGTCGACGAGCAGGACCGGCTCGTTGGGCTGGTCACGATGCAGGGCGTCCTCCAGCGCCGCGAGCACGAGCAGGCCGCGAGAGACGAGGACGGCCGGCTCCGGGTCGGCGCCGCGGTCGGGCCGTTCGACGCGGACCGCGCCCGCGCCGCCGACGAGGCGGAAGTGGACGTGATCTTCATCGACTGCGCGCACGCCCACAACCTCAACGTGCTCGACACCGCCCGCGAGATCGAGGCCGAGGTCGACGCCGACGTCGTGGTGGGGAACGTCGGCACCCGCGAGGCGGCCGAGGCGTGCGTCGACTTCGCCGACGGGGTCAAGGTCGGCATCGGGCCGGGATCGATCTGCACCACGCGGGTCGTCTCGGGCGCAGGGATGCCCCAGATCACCGCGGTGGCGGAGGTCGCCGACGTCGCCGCCGAGCACGACGTGCCGGTGATCGCCGACGGCGGCATCCGCTACTCGGGGGACGCGATCAAGGCGATCGCCGCGGGGGCCGACGCGGTGATGCTCGGGTCGTACTTCGCGGGCACCGAGGAGGCCCCCGGCCGCGTCATCACGATGAACGGCAAGAAGTACAAACAGTACCGCGGGATGGGGAGCGTCGGCGCGATGAAATCCGGCGGCG
>JAZKTH010000210.1:0-2806 GCA_036625675.1 Haloferacaceae archaeon | reverse complement strand
GTCGCGACGGTGCTCGCGAGCCGGGAGGGTGGACTGAAGGACGTCCCCCCCGACGCGACGGCGATCCCGCTGCTCACGCAGGTGGACACGGACGCGGACGAACGCGCCGCCCGCGAGATCGCGGACGTCGTCCTCGAGCGTTCCGACGTCCCGCGGGTCGTGTTCAGCCGGCTGGAAGCCATCGACGTCATCGAGTAGGCCCCTCCGCCCCATAACGTGCGGACGGGAGGCGATGCTTTTTGTACCGACCCGCACTCCCGCCACGTATGGACGCGGACGGATTCACCCTCTGTGCCAGCACGGCGGATCTCTCCCGGGAGCCGGCGGCCCGCGAGCACGCCGACGCCGTCGAGTTCCGGATGGACCTGGCGGCGGAGCCGAGCCGGGCCATCGAATCGTACGACGGCGACCTCCCCCTCGTGGTGACGAACCGGGCGAGCTGGGAGGGCGGGGAGGCGGAGGACCTCGCGCGCTACGAGGCGCTCACTGACGCGATCGCACACGAGGCGGTGGTCGCGGTGGACGTCGAGCTCGCGGCGCTCCGGGGGAACGCGCCCGCGGGCGAGCGATCCCACGCGGTCGCGCTGCGGGACACCGCCCGGGAGGAGGGCGTCGACGTGATCGCGTCGGTCCACGACTTCGAGGTGACGCCGGAGGTCGACGTGATGGTGGATCTGCTCGCGGACGCGGCGTCCGAGGGCGACGTCGCGAAGCTGGCCACGGCCGCCGAGACGAGGGGCGACGCGCTCGCGATGGTGACGGCGACCCACCGTGCGACGGAGGCCGGCCATCCGGTCGCCACGATGTGCATGGGCGAGGCGGGCCGTCACACCCGGGCCGTGACCCCGCTTTACGGCTCCCGGATCGGGTACGCGCCGGTCGATCCCGCCGAGGCGACCGCACCCGGGCAGTACGACCTCGCGACCCTGCGGGGACTGTTGACCGACCTGGGTGTCACCTGACAACAACTGTTAATCAGCGCGAGACCCTAGCGACGGTAACCAATGCTACTCCAGACGGACCTGATCGGTCCCGGGACCCTGCCGCTGTTGCTCGTCACGGCGGGCCTTTTGATCTCGATGGCCGAGGCTCTGGCGCCCGGAGCCAACTTCATCGTCGTGGGGATCGCGCTGCTCGGTGCGGGGATGGTCGGGCTGGCGCTGGGGCCGCTCGCGAGCCCGATCGTTCTGGGGCTGCTCGTGTTGCTCTTCGGGTCCGTCGCCTTCTACGGCTACCGCGAGCTGGACATCTACGGGGGAAAGGGACAGGCGCAAACCAGCGATTCGGACTCGCTGAAGGGACAGACGGGGCGGGTCACCGAGACGGTCACCCCCACCGGGGGGCAGGTGAAGCTCGACGCCGGCGGCTTCAACCCGAACTACTCCGCCCGGAGCGTCGGCGGGGAGATCCCGGAGGGGACGGAGGTGATGGTGATCGACCCGGGCGGCGGCAACGTCGTCACCGTCGAGTCGCTCGAGGTGCTCGAGGACGAGATCGACCGGGAACTCGAACGGGGACGGGAGGCGGCGGAGGCCGCGGCGCGAGAAACCGCTCGCAGCACCACGGACGGCGATGCCGGCGGGGTCGCGGAAGAAGCAACCGAGACCGAACGCGAGCGCTGACCCCGCCCCTCGCGGGGACGGAACTCGAGGTTTCGTTCTGCTCTCGGGGTTTTCGCTCTGCTCTCGGGGTTTTCGCTCTGCTCTCCGGAATTTTGCTCCGTTCTCCGGAATTTTGCTCCGTTCTCCGGAGACCGCGCTTCAGTCCGCGAGCCCGGCGATCAGCTCGGACACCCGGTTCAGTTCGTCCTCGTTGATGCCGTGGCCCATCCCCTCGTAAATCGACTCGGTGACGTCGCCCCCGAGCCGCTCGAAGACGTCACGGGTCTCGTGAACTCGCTCGATCGGGATGTGGGGGTCGACGTCGCTACACCCAAGGAAGACGGGGGTGCCGTCGAGCGATCCAGGATATTCTCGGGGCGTCCCCTCTGGGCCGACGAGGCCGCCGGACAGCGCCGCGAGCCCTCCGTACCGCCGCGCGTTTCGCGCCGTCCACTCGGCGGCCAGGCAGGCGCCCTGGGAGAATCCGACGAGTGCGACCCGATCCGGGCCGACCGCCTCGGCCGCCTCGCCGACGACCTCCCCGACGCGTTCCAGCGCGGCCGAGAGCCACGGCTCGTTCTCCTCGAGCGGTGCCAGAAACGACCGCGGATACCAGGTTTGCCGGGCCGCCTGCGGGGCGAGGTACGCGACGCCGTCGACCGGGATCTCGTCGGCCATTCCGAGAACGCTCCCGGCGCTTGCCCCTCTGCCGTGGAGCAATACGACCGCCGCGTCGGCGCCGTCGAGGGCGGCCCCTTCCCTGAGGAGCTGCTGATCGGCGTGGTTCATGGGTGCCCCGTCGGCGTCGGCTGTCCCCGTCTCGCCAGTCGGTTCAGGAGAGTCGGCTGGGTCTGCTCCATAACTCCGGTGAGGGCTACACGGGTTTAGCCGTTCGGTGGCTTCCGCCCCTCGTGGGGTCGGGAAGCACCCGCTGGCGAACCCTTATGTGTCGTGTAGCCGTACAATATCCATGGACCTCGTACTGCAGTTCGGACTCGAAATCGGCGCTGCCACGGTCGGACTGCTGTTTCTGTTGCTGGTCGTGATCGTCATCTACCAGTCGGTCGCGATCGTCGACGCCTACGAGAAGGAGGCGCTCACGGTGTTTGGCGAGTACCGCAAGCTCCTGGAGCCAGGATTCAACGTCATCCCGCCGTTCGTCTCCCGGACGTACCCGTTCGACATGCGGACCCAGACGCTCGACG
>JAZKTH010000036.1:0-17357 GCA_036625675.1 Haloferacaceae archaeon | reverse complement strand
GGTACGGAAAGAGCCTGACGGGTTCGGACGCGCAGGAGATGGAGGGGCTGGAGGGCCGGGAGTTCGACGCCGAGACGCGGGAACTCCTCGGCCTCGACGACATCGAGGAGATCCTGGGACAGATCGACCAGGCCGCCGAGATGGACGTCGAACAGCTCGAGGAGGAGGCGGAGGCGATCAAGGCCGGCGACGCCGGTGCGAACATCAGGTCGGCCGGCGAGGTCATCGAAGAAATGGACGAGGAAATGCCCGAAGGAGCCGATCTGGAGACCGAACAGGAGTGACGTCCGACGTTCCCGGGTGACCGCCCGGCGTTCCCGGGTGACCGCCCGCGTGAGCGCTTAACACCGCAGCTGTAACAAGCGAAGTGTTTTTGCCGCCAAACCGCTATCGTTCGGTAGTGACAGACGGCGTCGACGAGAAGAAACGGGACACGCTACGGCGGTTCGCCGCGCTGGGAGCCGCCGCCCCGTTCGTCGGAACCGCGGGCGCCGCGTCCGGGGACGACACCGGTCAGTCCCGGCCGACCGGCGACAACGAGACCCGCGAGGCGATACGGGGCTACCTCTCGACGACGCCGGGCGCCCACTTCTCGAAGCTCCGGGACGACCTCCACCTGGGAACCGGCGAGACGCAGTACCACCTCCGCCGGCTCGAGGACGCGGGGGAGGTGGAGTCGATCAAGGACGGCGACTACCGCCGGTACTACCCGGCGGGACGGTTCGACGGCTGGGAGAAACGCGCGCTCGGGTATCTCCGACGGGAGACGCCGCGTGGCATGATCCTCGAACTCCTCGCGGAGCCGAACCTCACTGGCGCGGCCCTGGCCGACCGGATCGGCGTCTCGCGTCCGACGATCAGCGCGGCGGCCGGCGAACTGGCCGACGCCGGCGTCCTCGACCGCGAGGGCGGCTACGCGCTGGAGGAGCCCGAGCGGCTCATCGGGCTGATCGTCAGGTACGCAGACTCTTTCGGTCCGCAGGCGGTCGCGTTCACCGAAGAGGTCGCAGACTACGTCCGACACGACCCCCGCTGAAGTCGGGGTTCGGAACTACCTCTCTCCCGTGTGGGGCACCGTTCACTCGATCCGGTCGAGCACCCGCGGTAGCTCCGACAGCGAGTCGATCACGAAGGGAGGGTCCACGTCGAGGTCCGTCCGCTCCTGGTTGTGCGGTCGGTCGACGAACACCCCGAGGACCCCGGCGCGTTCGGCCGCGATCAGGTCGTGTTCCCTGTCGCCGACGTACAGCCCCCCCTCGGCGTCGAGCCGGGTCAGTGCCTCCGTCACCAGGTCCGGCTCCGGCTTGCGCCGTCTGTATCCCGAGATCGTCGGCTCACGGCCGACGACGGCCTCGAACGCGTCGCCGAACAGCTGGGTCGCGACGAAGGAGACGGTCGCCTGCCGGTTGTTGCTCGCCAGTCCCAGCGGAACTCTCCCGGCCAGCTCCTCGACGATGTCCACGTCGCCGAACGGTTCACGCACCCCCTCGCGCAGGCGCTCGTTCGTCCGGCGCGACGCGTGGCGTTCCCGGGCCGCCCACCACGCGTCCCGGTCGATTCCAAGCGCGTCGCACGCCTCGGCCATCCGTTCGGAGTACCGCGGCTCCGCGAGCACTTCGAACTCCGATTCGGGTAGTTCCTCGATCCCCAGTTCCGCGACTGCGTCGCGGGCCGCCGCCCGGTACACCTCCGGGTCCGTGGCGGCACCCTGGAGGAGCACCCCGTCCATGTCGAACACGATTGCTACCTCTCCCTCGGTCGCTTTCCGGGGGACGCCACCCGTGCGGGTCATTCCACCATCCACGTCGTACCCGACGAGTAGCCCCACTTCTCGATCGTGAGGTCGGTATTGACCTCCCGAACGGCCCGGATGTTCGCACCCACCTCCTTCGCGGACAGGTCGAGTTCCTCGGCGATGAGTCGCGACTTGAAGTACGTCCGCTCGTCGGCGTTGGACCGGAGATACTCGTAGATCCGCCGCTGCTTCTCCGAGAACGAGGAGGGAATCGACTCCGAGGGCGACTCCGTCCCAGTCGATGCGGCCGTGCTGCTCATACTTCTTGCAGGAATGCCCCGAGTAAAACCAGTTTGGTACACCGGCCTAACTCCCCGCTGTCGATGGATTCTGGCTACGACCGCGGTGTCGATCCGCTGTCGGAACCTGAGGGAAGGTACGGCAGGCTACGGGGCGAGGGTGTGCTGCTCGCCGTCGCCGGTCGTGTGGCTTCAGAAGGTACTTATTCGCGCCGGGGTGAGAAGGACCAAATGAGCGACGGTCCACCAGCGGACCCGGCGGCCGTCGAGGTGAGCGTCGTCCTCCCGGCGTACAACGAGGAGGAGACCATCGAGTCGACGGTCGAGCTGACGCTCTCGACGCTCTCGGAGTTCCTCCCGTCGGGGAGCTTCGAGGTGATCGTCGCCGAGGACGGCTGCGAGGACCGGACCCCGGAGATCGCGACCCGGCTCGCCGGGTCGGATCCGCGGGTTCGACACTTCCACAGCGACGCTCGCCTGGGCCGTGGCGGGGCGTTGACCCGGGCGTTCGACGCCGCCGACGGCGAGATTCTCGTCTACTTCGACACGGACCTGGCGACGGACATGCAACACCTCGAGGAACTGGTCGAATCGGTTCGCTCCGGGGAGTACGACGTCGCGACCGGCTCGCGGTGGATGCCCGGACACGAGGCCGACCGGCCGGCCAAGCGGAGCGTGCCGTCGAAGGGGTTCAACCTGCTGGTGCGGACGCTGCTCCGTTCGGACGTGCTGGATCACCAGTGCGGGTTCAAGGCCGTCTCCCGGGACGCGTTCGACCGCCTGAGCGGGGAGATCGGCGACGATCACTGGTTCTGGGACACCGAGCTGCTGGTTCGCGCCCAGCGGCAGGGCATGTCTGTCAAGGAGTTCCCGGTAGCGTGGGAACCGAAAGGCGACACGAAGGTCGACCTGGTCAGGGACGTGTTCGGAATGGGGTCTCAGATCGTCCGGCTGTGGTGGCAGCTCTCGATCCGCCCGCGCCTGACCACCCGCGTGACGCTTTTCGCGAGCACGTTACTCGTGCTCCTGGCGGTGGCGTTGCTGTCCCGGTATCTCGACCCCGCCGAAGTGATCGCGGAGATGCGCCGTGCGGATCCCGGGCTCGTCGCGGCCGCGGTGGCGGTGTATCTGCTCTCCTGGCCGCTTCGCGGCTACCGCTACCGCGACATCCTGATCGAGCTGGGATTCCGCGAGGGCCTGGGGTTCGTCACGGGGGCGATCTTCGTCAGCCAGACCGGCAACCTGGTGTTCCCGGCCCGCGCCGGCGACGCCATCAGGGCGTACATTCTGAAGGTCCGACGCGGGATACCCTACCCGTCCGGATTCGCCTCTCTGGCCGCTGAACGCGTGTTCGACCTGTTGACGATAACGGGGCTTGCCGGCCTCGTGCTCGTCGGCTACGCGCTGTCGGGGCAGTTCGGGGCGGTCGCGGCCACCGTCACTGGGGGCGAGGATTCGGGGCAGATCGCCGTCGCCGGCGCAGTCGGCGTGGGCGTGGCGGCGATCGTGGGCGTGGCGGCGATCGTGGCGAGCGCGCGTTCGGACGCGAACCGAATCCGCCCCCTGATCGCCCGCATCACCGACGACTCCTACGGGGAGTACTTCGCGAGCATCCTGGAGCGGTTCGTCGGCGACGTCCAGCGAGTGGGCGGCGACTCGGCCGCGTTCGCTCGGGTCGGGGCCGCGAGCGTCCTGATCTGGACGCTCGACGTCGTCACCGCCGCCCTCGTGCTGGCCGCGTTCGGCGTGGGACTGTCCACGGTGGCGCTGCTTTCCGTCTGCTTTTTCGCCGTGAGCGTCGGCAACCTCGCGAAGGTACTGCCCCTGTCGCCGGGCGGAGTCGGGCTGTACGAGGCCGCGTTCACGCTGCTCGTGGTCGGGCTCACGCCCATCGCCCCCACCGTGGCGGTGGGCGCGGCGATCCTGGATCACGCCCTGAAGAACGTCGTCACGCTCGTGGGCGGTGTCGTCGCGATGTTCGGGCTGAACGTCTCCCTGTCGACGGCCGCAAAGGAGAGCAGTGAGCTGAACGATCCCGAACCCGCCGACCGGTGACTGCCGAACTGAGGGGTCGGTGACTGCCGAACCGATCGCTCGGTGACCGAACCCGCCGCGGATCGAAACCGAAGCACTATTTAAGAACGATTTCTGGGCCCTTGTATTTCACTCGAAACGTGCCGCATAGGCGTTCTGCGCGAACGACACCAAATATTTTAAGTAATACTCTGCCGTCCACCGGATACAGACTACCACCCAGTACGTTAGGCTGCGGGTGATGTGACACACAATGAGTGACGAAGTAACGACGCGAACGAGGACGGTAGAGAAGGAACGAACCGGCGGGACGACGCAGTCGCTCTCCTGCCCCGAGTGCGACGGCCACGTCGTCACCGACGAGGAACACGGCGAGACGGTGTGTGCCGACTGCGGGCTGGTCGTGAGCGAGGGCTCCGTCGACCGCGGTCCGGAGTGGCGCGCCTTCGACTCCCGGGAGAAAGACCAGAAGAGTCGGGTGGGGGCGCCCACGACGAACACGATGCACGACAAGGGGCTGTCGACCAACATCGACTGGCGCGACAAGGACGCCTACGGCCGGTCGCTGGGGGCCCGACAGCGCCAGAAGATGCAGCGGCTCCGGAAGTGGAACGAGCGGTTCCGGACGCGGGACTCGAAGGAGCGGAACCTGAAGCAGGCGCTGGGGGAGATCGACCGGATGGCCTCGGCGCTGGGGCTGCCCGACAACGTCCGAGAGACGGCGTCGGTGATCTACCGGCGAGCGCTCGACGAGGACCTGCTTCCGGGGCGCTCGATCGAGGGAGTCTCGACCTCCAGCGTGTACGCGGCCGCCAGGATGGCGGGCGTTCCCCGCTCGCTCGACGAGATCTCCGACGTTTCGCGCGTGGAGAAAAGCGAGATCGCCCGGACGTACCGGTACGTCGTCCGCGAGCTGAAACTCGAAGTGAAGCCGGCCGACCCCGAGCAGTACGTTCCCCGATTCGCCTCCTCGCTGGAGCTGAGCGACGAGGCGGAGCTTCGGGCGAAACAGCTGCTGAAGAACGCGAAGAGCAAGGGCGTCCACTCGGGCAAGTCGCCGGTCGGGCTCGCGGCCGCGGCGGTGTACGCCGCTGCCCTGCTCACCAATGAGAAGACGACGCAGGCCGCGGTCAGCGAGGTCGCGGACATCTCGGAAGTGACGATCCGGAACCGGTACCACGAGCTGCTGGAAGCCGAGGAAGGACTCGTCGCGTGAGTTAGCCGGCGAGGGAACTCAGTTCCGTTCAGTTCCGTTCAGTTCCGCTCAGTTCTCTTTTCCGAAGTCCACGACGCCGGCGGCGCGTTTGCGCCGGCGACGGTACTCGCCGTACCGGTCGTCGGGGTCGAACCGCGCGGGGGCGCTGTTCTCCGACGGAGCGCCGCAGACGGGACACTCCTTCCCGAGCGTGTACACCGGCCGGTCGTGGCGGTCGCGCCAGGCGGAACACCGGCGGATGTCGGACCTCATCACTCGTCGTCTTCGTGGCGCTCGCGGTGGAACTGGCCGGTGCCGCCCGCGGACTTGATCGCCTCGCGTGCGCGGGCCGCGCTGGCCTCGAGTTCGTCCTCGGCGGTCTTGTAGTCGGGGGCGCGAACCCGGATCCGGTACTCCGGGGAGCCGACGTAGGTCACCTCGAGGTCGATCTCCTCGGGGACGTCCCCGTTCCCCTCCGCGGCGGACAGCGCCTCCTTGATCGCGTCGACGCCGTCCGGGGCCGGACTCTCGAGGTCCACGTAGCCGGTGACGTCGACGTACGGGACGGAGACGTTCTCCCTGGCGGTCTCGACGATGGCGTCGATCTCCTCGTCGTCGAGGTCGACGTCGGAGAGCCCCTCCGTGCCCCTGATCGCCGCCGCCTCGAAGCCGTCGTAGAGGGTCTCGAACTCGGCGAGCAGTCCGTTCGCCACGGCCTCGTACTGCTCGTCGGAGACTGCCTCGCCGAGGGCGAGCAGCAGCCAGTTGTCGGCCTTCTGTTCGTTTTTCCACTCCTGAATCTTGTCCTTCCGCTGGTGCTCGTTGACGTCCTTCAGCGAGAGGTCGATCTGCTGGGAGGACCGATCGACGTCGAGCACCTTCGCGACGACCGTCTGTCCCTCGCGGACGTGGTCCCGGACGTTCTTGATCCAGCCGGACGCCACCTCGGAGATGTGGACGAGTCCCCGCTTGTTCTCGTACTGCTCGAGGTCCACGAACACGCCGAAGTCGGCGATCTCGTCGACCTTGCCGACGACGAGTTCGCCCTGGTCCGGATAGCCGCTGTACTTCATGTCTGGATCCCCCGGGCTATCGGGCCTCGACCGTCTCGAGTACTTCGTGGTCGATACGCCCTTTTCCGCTCGTCGGCTCGACGAGCGTGGTCCCGCAGACGGCGCAGTTGACCTGGGTCGCGGGCTTCTCGAAGACGATCTGTTCGTTCTCGCAGTCGGTGCAGCGGACGCGGACGAAATCTCCTGCCATCGTTCTCACCCGTTACTCCTGGAACTCCAGCCGGCCGGCGCGCCAGCCTTCCCGCGTGTGAGCCTTTCCGCAGTCCGAGCAGCGGTACGTGAGGTCGACCTTCTTGGTCGGCTTGTCGCCGCCGGGCACCTTCGAGAACTTTCCCGTGTTCCCGATGGTGGCCATCTGGCGTTTCCGCTGTCGGTCCTGTACCTTCTTCATCCCGGTCGATCGTCCGGTGCGGACTTTCTCGACCTCGTGCTCCCGGTGCCCGTTGCAAAACGGACAGTACGTGTTGAACCGTCGTGGCATCTGCATGGTGATTACCTTACTGGCTGTATTCGGCCGGCCGTTAAAACCCGTTTGGTCTCGAGCGAGCCACGGCGACCGTGACCTCCTCCACGGCTTCGGCCCCGTCTCTCGCGGAACGTGGGGCTGGTTCATGCACCAGTTAATCCGAGACGGAACGATCCGACCCGGACCAGGCCGGCTCAGGTGAACGGGCCGACTTCCGTCCGACAGGTGTCAGTTCCGCCGGCGCTTCTCCCGGCGGCCGCGGCCGAACAGTCGCTGGAGCATCGAGCGCTCGCTCGGTCGTTCGGCGAGCACCACGGAGGCGTCGACGTCGTCGATCACGTCGAGGTGAAGCGAGTCCATCAGCAGCCTGGAGAGCATCCCGCGCTCGGTCGCGCCCAGGATCACCATCGTGTTGCCTTCGGCCTCCCGCTCGATCGCCGTCTCGATGTCGCCGGAGGCGTCGACCGTCATCTCCGCGCCCTCGAGGTCGTGTTCCCGCGCCCACTCGGAGAGGAACGCCTCGCCGGTCGATCGCTCACCCTCGTCGTCGACGACGTGCAACAACTGTAGTTCGGCGCCGACGCTGGCCCGCAGCGCGTTCGCGATCTCGCCGCTCAGATCCGAGTCCGGGCCGCCGGCGGTCGGAATGAGTATCCGGTCGGGGTCGAGCCCGCGGTCTTTGACGACGAGGAAGTCACAGGGGAGGTTGTTCGTGAGCTCCGCGATCGGCCGCTCCGCGCGGGCGGAGTGCCACAGCCTGTCGGTTCCCCACCCCATCAACGCCAGATCGGGACGGGTCCGGTTCGCCCGGTCGAACACGTCCTCGAAGGAGCGGGAGGTGACGATCGTCGACGTCTCGAACGCGACGTCGTAGTCCGCGGTGTGGCGCTCGAGTCCCTCGAGGAGGCGCTCCGACTCCCCGGTGATCCGTTTCGCCTGGTAGCCGCCGGTCATCCGCTCCGGTGCCTGGACGACGTGGACCAGGTGGACGGTGCCGGATTCCTTGCTGTCGGCGATCGCGCAGGCCAATCTGATCAGGTTCGACTCGGTTCGCGGGTTCGCGATCGGGACCAGGATCCGATAGGAGTCGGGATCGCGCACGATCTCTCCGACGGTGTCGACGATCGGGACGTAGGACCGGCCGGCGAGGTTTCCGAGCACCCACTCCCGGGTCGACAGCCGGCGGACGTGTTCGAACCGTTCGATCTCGAGCCGCCGGTCGCTCGTCTGATAGTAGTTGACGATCGTCACGAGCACCACCCCCCCGAGCGTGTTGCCCACGAGCACCGGGATCACGAACTCCGTCATGCCGACGGCCAAAGCGAGATCGCCCACGAGCATCAGGTAGGTGGCCTCGGTGAAGGAGACGACCACGTGGAAGAGGTCGCCCAGCGGGATCGCTAGGAACGCCAGGTAGACCACGATCACCCTCGAGGTGGTGTCCCGGGCGGCGAAGTCCATCCACACGACGCCGGCGACGATCAGGCCGGCGAACGTGGCCTTGAAAAAGAGGTCCCACGCGGGCGTCGCGATCCCCTTCTCGGCGAGGCCGATCGCGACGTCGGCCGCTTCCGGGCCGAACACGCCGCCGTACGCCAGCGCGGCCGCGCCGAGGGCGCCCCCCGCGAAGTTGCCCGCGAGGACGACAGACCAGTGACGCAACAGCGCCGGGATCGAGGCCAGCCGTTCGAGGGTGAGTGCCACCGGCGGGAGCGTGTTCTCGGTGTACAGCTGGTAGCCGCCGATGATGATGTAGATGAACCCGAGCGGATACAGCAGCGCCGCGACGACGCCGCTTTCGGTTTTCGTGGCCGTCGAGGCGTACACGAGGTAGGTGATCGTGATCGCGAACCCGGCCGCCACCCCGCTGAAGAAGAGTTCGCGGATCCCGGAGGTGATCTCGTGGTCCGCGTCCGCGACGACGCGCTGGAACACCTCGTCGGAGGAGAAGCGGTCGGGGACCACCTCCCCCGCAACGGGGATTCCTCCCTCCACGCGGGTCGAACTCACGCCCGCTACCGGTTCGTCGTCGCGGTCCATTGACGGGAGAAATCCGCGAGGGAACTAAGAACTTCCCATGTATTCGACCGGTCAGGATTGGTCCCCGGGGTCGAACTGCCGACGTACCCGATCGATCGAGTCCCACAGGAGCGCCGCGTCCTCGGTGAACACCTCGACGGCGACGCTGCCGTCGAACGTCGGGAGATGCTCCGTCAGGAGGCCGAAATCGATCTCGCCGGCGCCGACCGGAAGGTGGGTGTCCCCCCGACGGCGAGCGTCGTGGACGTGGAGGTGGGACACCCGATCGCCGTGACTCCGGAGGAATCGAGCGATTCCGTCGTTGTCCGCCTCCATGTAGGCGTGGCCGACGTCGAAACAGAGGGGGGCGTCCGCCTCGCCGGCGGCGGTCCCGAGCACCGAAAGCTGGACGCCCCGGTGCTGGTGGCCGACGTTTTCGACCACCACCTCCACGCCGGCGCGCTCGCCCGCCGCGAGGATCGCCTCGAGCTGGGTGGCGAACCGGTCCCGGAGGTCCACGTCGTCCCTGTCGGCCGTCGTGGCGTGCAGGACCGCCTTCCGGGCGCCGACCTCGCCCGCCCACGACAGCAGGCGGGACTGGTACTCCACGATCGCGTCGTTCACCTCCGGAACGTGAGTCACGACGGGCTGATCGAAGGGGAGGTGGACGTACAGTTCCCGTCCGTCGAGTCGGTCGGCCAGCCGGTCGACGTCGATCGTCGTCGGGGAGAGGAAGCTGTCCCCGATCGACAGCTCGAGGAAGTCGTAGCGCGGATCCGCCGCCCCGATGCGCTCGAGGGAGTCCCCGACGGTCAATCCGAACTCCATACACTCCCCCCGAACGGCACGGACTTATATGGATCGGGGACGCCGGTTCCCGACCGCGGTCGACGGAAGCGGTGGGCTTAATCGGCTCGCACCGCTACCGACGACGATGTCCGGGGGACGATCGGCCGACGCCGGGATGGACGCGTTCACCGCGCTGGGACCGGCGGTACGGGAAGCGCTGTCCGAGCGCGGATTCGCGACGCCGACGGAGCCCCAGCGCCGGGCCATCCCGACGATAGCGGCGGGTCGCAACGCTCTGATCGTCGCCCCCACGGGGACCGGGAAGACGGAGACGGCGATGTTGCCGGTGCTGGACGCGATCCACGACCGGCGGGAGCGGGCGCGCGACCGCGGCGACCGACCGCCGGAGGGGATCCAGACGCTGTACGTCACCCCGCTGCGCGCGCTCAACCGCGACATGATGGACCGGCTGGAGTGGTGGGGCGAGCGGCTCGACGTCGACATCCAGGTTCGCCACGGCGACACCACCAGCTACCGGCGACAGCGCCAGGCCGAGGATCCACCCGACGTGTTGATCACGACGCCGGAGAGCCTCCAGGCGATCCTGACCGGGTCGCGGATGCGGGAGGCGCTCGCCGACGTCGGTCACGTCGTCGTCGACGAGGTGCACGAACTGGCGGCGGCAAAGCGGGGCGCGCAGTTGACTGTCGGACTCGAACGGCTCCGGGCGGTCGCGGGCCCCTCCCAGCGGATCGGCCTGTCGGCGACAGTCGGCGATCCCGCCGAGGTGGGACGGTTCCTGGTCGGCGTGGGGACTCCTCACCCGGAGCATCCCTCGGCGGCCGCCGGCGGGACCGAGTCCGGCGGCGACCGGTCGGTCGAAATCGTCGACGTCGACGTCGGCAGCCGCGTCCAGTTCACCGTCACCGAACCCGCGGTGACCGACGAGGACGAGCGGCTCGCGGGGGAACTGGCGACCGACCCCGAGATCGCCAGCCACGTCCGGTTCGTCCGCGACGTCGTCGCCGAGAACGACTCGGTACTGGTGTTCGTGAACACTCGACAGACCGCGGAGGCGCTCGGGTCCCGGTTCAAGGCGCTCGGGGAGCCGATCGAGGTTCATCACGGCTCGCTCTCGAAAGAGGCCCGAATCGACGTGGAGGACCGGTTCAAGGCCGGCGAGATCGACGCGCTGGTGTGTACTTCCTCGATGGAGCTCGGGATCGACGTGGGGCGGGTCGACCACGTGGTGCAGTACGGCAGCCCGCGGGAGGTGGCCCGCCTCCTCCAGCGGGTCGGACGGGCGGGCCACCGCCGGGACGCCGTCTCGCGGGGGACCGTCCTGACGAGCCACCCCGACGACACGCTCGAGGCGCTCGCGATCGCCAGGCGGGCCGGCGCCGGCGAGGTCGAGTCGGCGGCGATCCACCACGCCAGCCTCGACGTCGTGGCGAACCAGCTCGTGGGGCTGGCGATGGACTTCGGCGAGATCGACGTCGCGGACGCCCATCGCCTCCTCACGGCGGCGTACCCGTTCCGGAACCTCACGGAGGAGCAGCTCCGCGAGGTGATCGACGAGATCGCCGGCAACAGGCTGGTGTGGTACGGGGAGGACCACGACCGGATCGAGAAGACGGGTGGGACGTGGCAGTACTTCTACGCGAACCTCTCGATGATCCCCGACGAGGAGAACTACGAGGTGTACGACATCTCCTCGCGGACGCAGATCGGGACGCTCGACGAGCGGTTCGTCGTCAACTTCGCCGAGCCGGGGGCGGTGTTCGTCCAGCGCGGGGAGATGTGGCGGATCACCGAGATCGACGAGGAGGAGAACCGGGTCGACGCCTCCCCGGTCGAGGACCCCGGAGGCGAGGTGCCGTCCTGGATCGGTCGGGAGATCCCGGTGCCGGCGGCGGTCGCCAGGGAAGTCGGGGAGCTGCGCCGCGTCGCCGGGAAGCAGCTCGCGGGCGGCGCCTCCCGCGAGGCCGTCGCCAGGGAGCTGGCCCGCCGGTACCCCGGCGACGTGGACACGATCGCCGGCGCGCTCGAACCCGTCGAGCGCCACGTCGAGTCCGGGACGCCGGTCCCCACTGACCACCGGCTCCTGCTCGAGGGACAAAGCCGGACGGTGGTCCTGAACGCCACGTACGGCCACGAGGTGAACGAGACGCTGGGGCGCCTGCTCGCGGCGCTGGTCGGGCAGCGAACGGGATCGTCGGTCGGGATGGAGGTCGACCCCTACCGGATCACCTTCGAGGTCCCCCCGTCCGTCGGACCGGGGACGTTCAGGGAGACGTTGCTGGAGACCGACCCAGCCCACCTCGAGCCCCTGCTGGAACTGGCGCTGAAGCGCTCGGACGCGCTGAAGTTCACCCTGGCGCAGGTGGCCGCGAAGTTCGGCGCGCTGAAGCGGTACCGGGGCGATCGCCGCTTCGGCGCCGATCGGCTGCTCGCGGCGCTCGAGGACACGCCGGTGTTCGAGGAGGCGGTGCGGGAGGTGTTCCACCGGGATCTCGCGCTCGAGGCGACTGCGACGCTGCTGTCGCGTGTGCGGACTGGAGCGGGAATCGGGAACGGGAGCCCTCAGGGGGCCGATCCCGGCGACGAACGCGACGACGCGCCCGTCGAACTGGCGGTTACGGGCGAACTGACGCCGCTGGGGACGGGCGGCCGCTCCGGGGGCCGCGAGTTCCTGGTCCCGGAGAACGCGGACGCCTCCGTGATCGAGACGGTCAGGGAACGCCTCATGGACGACCGCGTCCGGCTGCTGTGTCTTCACTGCCTGGACTGGGAGCGGACGCGCCCGGTCCGCCGGGTGAGCGAGCAGCCGACCTGTCCGGAGTGTGGCTCCACCCGGATCGCCGCGCTCAACCCCTGGGACGAGGAGACACCAGCGGCGGTCCGGGCCCGGGAGAAGGACGACGAGCAGGACCGGCTCACGAGGCGGGCGTACCGATCGGCGAACCTGGTCCAGAGTCACGGGAAGCGGGCGGTGATCGCCATGGCCGCCCGTGGTGTGGGCCCCCACAACGCCGCGCGCATCATCGCGAAGCTTCGCGAGGACGAGGACGACTTCTACCGTGACATCCTCGAACAGGAGCGGGAGTACGCCCGGACGCAGTCCTTCTGGGACTGATAACGATTGTTGTAAAAAGGGAAAGGCGAAAACCCACGGCTTCAGCCGTGGGTGGCTCAAGATGCGGGCGCCGGGAGGGACGACCGTGAGACCGGGACAGGCTACCCGTGGTCGGCGGGGAGGCGCGGGAGGACGAACGCGAGGAACGGGAACGCGAAGCCGGCGACGAACCCCGTCAGGTGTGCGTACACGTTCGTCCCGGGCGCGACGAAGACCAGCGACCCGAGCACGCCGGCGATCACGACCGACAGCCCGAACACGAACAGGAACTCCCGGACGCCGGAGAGATCGACCGCCCGGGGATCGCCGTCGACGCGGAGGAAACCGAGCGCGGCGGCGATGGCGAACGCGACGAAAAGCGCCGCGATCCAGGGCGCTGGCGGGAGGAGACCGGCGGTCCGCGGCGCGGCGAACGCGACCGCCAGTCCGAGCGAAAACGGGATCAGCGCCCACGCCGGTGCGGGCCCGTCTTCCCCGTCGACCTCTCTCGCGAGCGCGACGAACCAGACGACCACCAGGAACCCGAGGAACGCCGAGTTAATCCCAGAAAAGCCGGCCGACGGGTAATCCGAGAACTCCCCGAGGGTCCGCAGGGAGACCCAGGAGACGGCGAGCGGGACTGCGAGGAGGTAGCCGGCGACCGCGGCGGCGAGTTCCCGGCGCCAGTCGGCCACCACGGAGAGGGGATAGACGGCGGCCATCGTGATCCAGTAGACGCCGACGTTGTTGAGCAGGTGGGACCCGTCGACGTGGACGTAACTCGACGCGAACGTCGCCCAGAGCGTCTCCCGATCGACGAACGGCGATTCCGCCGCCAGCGACAGACTCCACGCCCGGCTCCCCGGGAACAGGTGGACGGCGAAAAGCAGCGCCGGCACTCCGAGGAAGACCGCGGCGAGCTCGAGAGTGGGCCGACGGCCGAGCCCGGAGGCCGTCGCCCGCAGGATCCGGGCCGCGAGCCGCCGACGGGGTCCCCCGTCCGAGTTCACGCCCGTACTGAAGGGGCCGTCCGGCAAGTCTCTTTTCTCCCGGCCCGGGCACGAACCCTCCCGGCCCGGGCACGAACGCTGAGCCGTCCGGCGAAGGAGGCCGAAACCCGAACATGAATACTCCCGTCCGCCCAACGGGGGACATGGACAAGCCAGTCGTCCGCGGCCCCGTCAGGGACCGTCCGCTCGCGGTCACGATCGCCCTCTCGCTGGTGGGTTACGTCGCCGTCCTCGGCGTGTTCCTCGTCCCCGAGTTCGCGGCGCTTTTCCCCCGTCTGTCGCGCTCCCAGGTGGAGTTTCTCACGCACGCGATCGCGGCCGTGAACTCGGTGACGATCGTCACGCTCTCGCTTGGGTGGTACTGGATCCGCGCCGGGGAAGTGAAGAAACACGCCGCCGCGATGTCGACGTCGTTCCTGCTGATCCTGATTTTCCTCGGGATGTACCTCCCCCGGGTCGCGGGCGGCGGAACCAAGTACTTCGTCGGGCCCGACCCCGCCTACTACGCGTACCTCGTGATGCTCGGGATTCACATCCTGCTTTCGATCCTGGCGGTGCCGGTTGTCCTGTACGCGATCGTGCTCGGGATGACCCACACCGAACGGGAGCTGCGGACGGAAACGCCGCACCGTCGCGTCGGGCGCGTCGCCGCCGGCTCCTGGCTGCTGTCGCTCGTGCTGGGCGTCGTGACGTACCTGCTTTTGAACCACGTCTACGGGTCGGAGTACGAGGCCGCCGCGGCCGCGGCCGTGATCGTTCTGCCGTGACCTTAGCGCCCCACGAGTTCCGCCCGGATCGCGTCCCGCTTGATCAGCACGAACCCGAAAAGCACCAGGGCGAACCCGACGCCGGTGTAGATCGTCGGGATCTCGCCGAGGAACAGTACGCCCGTCGCCGCGGCGGCGACGGGAGCGGCGTAGGAGACGAGGTTGATCTCGATCGGGCCGAGCCGATTCAGGAGGTCGAAGTAGATCAGGAATCCGGCGGCGCTGGCCACCACGACCAGATACGACAGCGCGACGACCGCCTCGCCGGTCCACTGCACGTCGCTGACCGCCTCCGCCAGGGCGAGGCTGACCGCGTGCATGATCGCCGCCCCCAGGAGCATCGACCACGCCTCCATCGTCTCGATCGGCAGTTCGGCCTCGATCCGGCGGGTGAGGACGCTTCCAAGCGCGAACGCCGCCGCCGCGAGGAAGATCAGGAACAGCGAGACCGTCCGGGTGTCGAGCAGGTTGTTCGGATCGGGGTTGCTCAGGACGCCGACCCCGGCAAACCCCACGAGCAGCCCCACGACGCCGAGCGCGGTGAGACGTTCCTCCGGCAGGAACGCCCTGGCGAACCCCGTGGTGAGGATCGGCGAGAGCCCCACGACGATCGCGGCGGCGGCGCTCGTGGTTCCCTGCTCCCCGACGAACAGGAACGCGTGGTAGGCCGCGATCATCAGGGTGCCGCCGGTGGCGACCAGCAGCCACTCCGCCCGGCGCCGGGGTCGCCACCGGTCGGTCGCGTAGGCGGCGTACCCGAGCATCAAAAGCCCAGCCAGGTCGTACCGGAAGGCGGCGAACAGCACGGGCGGGAAAAACTCCAGTCCGGCCTTGATCGCCGTGAACGCGCTCCCCCACGCCACCGCGAGCGCGAGGAAGAGGATCGCGTTTCTGAACCTCATCGACGCCCACCAGTCCCCGTGGGGGCCGGCCTTGCCCGCCCGGTCGTGTGACTCGCCACGGCGCCCCGTCGTCGTCGAATCCCCGAGTAGATTTCGATCCCGGCGAGCCGGGCGGGATACCGGCGGCGACGGAGCGGTCGCGGAGGCGACGCGCCCCGCTGGGTCATTATCACCCTTTCCGGTAGGTCACGCCAGCGCCGCGTTCCGGGTAGGTCCACTCGACGTTGCCGTGGCGACAGCCCCACCGGCAACTTCCGCATTCGAGGCAGTTCTCGTAGGCGATGTGCGGCACGCCGTCGTCGCCTCTGCGCCAGACGTTCGCGGGACAGACGTTCACGCAGTCCCAGGTGTGGCACCGCTCCTCGCAGATCCCGGGGACCTCGATGTCGAGGTGGGACTCGCCGGAGTCCTCGTACTTGACGGTGTAGAGCCTGTCCTCGAGCGGTTCGTTCTCCACGGATGCGTCCTCCGGGGAGAGGTTCGGTTCGGTCGTCCCTGTAGTGTCTGCGTTCGTGCTCATCGGATCACCTTCCGGTATCGGTACGCGAGTTTCGCGGCGCCCCGCCAGCCGCCGACGGCCTCGAGGAGCCGACCCCTCGCTTCCTGTGCGTGCGCTTCCTTCGCCTCGCGGTCCATCCGGAAGTACTCGGAACCGGCGTCGGCCACCGCGGCCGGGAGCGTCTCGTACAGCAGTTCCCGGTCCTGCTCCACGCGTTCGATCAGCCAGTCGTACCGTTCGAGGTTCCGCATCACGAACGATTCCTCGAGCTCATCGGGGTACGAGCGGAGCGCGGCCGCGTCGGTTCGATCGCGTCCGGCGGCGTCGGCGATCGCCTTCGCCGCCAGGAAGCCGCTCTCGACGGCCATGTTCGTCCCCTCGAGGTGGACGCCGTTGTTCAACACCAGGCCGGCGGTGTCGCCCACCAGCACGGCGCCGTCGTGGACGAGTTCCGGGACCGAGTCAGGGCCCCCCTCCGGGATCGTCTTGGCGGTGTACTCCACGGTCCGTGCGTTCCGGACCAGGGGCGCCACCGCCGGATGTGACTTGAACGCGTTGAGCGTCCCCTCCGGATCCGGCTGCGTCCCCCTGGCGTCCGACAGCCGGTAGGCGAGCCCGACGCTCACCGTGTCCTGGTTGGTGTAGATGAAGCCGCCGCCGAACGCGTCGCCGACGGCTCCCTCGCCGAAGTAGTGGTAGGAGACGCCGGCGTCGTCGTACAGCCGGAAGCGGTTCTCGATGACGTCCTCGCCCTCGGGGAACTCCAGCACCTCCTTGACGCCGACGGCGACGTTCTCGGCCCGCTCGACCGACCGGAGGTCGGCCCCCTCGCTCACGAGGGAGTTCCCGCCCTCCGCGAGCACGACGTACGGCGCGCGGATCGTGCCGTCCGGCCGGTCCGTCTCGACGCCGACGATCCGTCCGTTTTCCCGGAGCAGTCCGGTCACCGTCGTTTCTGTCACCAGCGTCGCGCCCGCATCGACGGCCCGTTCGGCGAACCAGCGGTCGAACTCCCCCCGGAGCACGGTGTAGGAGTCGTTGTGCGGCGGTTCGTGCCACTGGCCCGGGCGCAGCGAGACGGCAGTCTCGTCCCGCTCGGAGAGCATGCTGAATCGCCGCTCGGCCACGTACCGCTGGAGGGGGGCGTCCGAGAGGTCCACGAGCTCCCGGATGGTCGGCGTGTAGAGCACGCCGCCGAAGACGTTCTTCGCCCCCGGATAGCGCCCGCGTTCGATGACGAGCACGTCCATGTCCTCCTGCGCCAGCGTCGTCGCCGCCGCGCAGCCCGCGAGGCCGGCGCCGACGACGACGGCGTCGAACGCGTCGTCGTAGTTCGGGTTCTCGATCGGTTCTGACCTGTCGCTCATCGTGTCACCTCCGCGAGTTCGGCGTCGGACTCGATCCCCTCGATCAGTTCCGGAACGACCTCGAAGAGGTCGCCGACGATGCCGTAG
>JAZKTH010000035.1:0-17521 GCA_036625675.1 Haloferacaceae archaeon | reverse complement strand
CGGAGTCGTGGGCGGCGTGGTCGCGGACGTCGCGGACCTCGGGGAGGCCCAACGCCGGGAGCGGCTGGCCGATCTCGCGCCGGAGATGCTGGCGGAGCTGGAGGCGGAACCCGAGGAAGAGGAGGCCACTCTGCCCGAGCTGCCGGACGCCGAGGAGGGGGAGGTCGTGATGCGCGCCGCGCCGAATCCGAACGGCCCCTGGCACCTGGGCCACGCCCGGATGCCCGCCGTCATCGGCACGTACAAACGGGAGTACGACGGGACGTTCATCTGCCGGTTCGACGACACCGACCCGGAGACGAAGCGCCCCGACCTGGAGGCCTACGACGCCATCTTGGACGACATCGAGTATCTGGGCTTCGAGCCCGACCGGGTACTCAAGGCCAGCGATCGTCTCGAGACCTACTACGAGTACGCCCGGGAGCTGATCGACCTGGGCGGCGCCTACACCTGCGACCTCCCCGCCGAGGAGTTCTCGGAGCTGAAAAACGCCGGCGAGCCATCGCCCAACCGGGACAAGGAGCCGGAGACCGTCCGTGAGGAGTTCGAGGCGATGGTGGACGGCGAGTACAGCGCCGGCGAGATGGTGCTGCGCGTCAAGACCGACATCGAGCACAAGAACCCCGCTCTGCGGGACTGGGTCGCGTTCCGGATCGTCGAGACGCCTCACCCGAGGGAGGAGGCCGCCGGATACCGGTGCTGGCCGATGCTGGACTTCCAGTCGGGGATCGACGACCACCTCACCGGCGTCACCCACATCATCCGCGGGATCGACCTCCAGGACTCCGCGAAGCGCCAGCAGTTCGTCTACGACTACTTCGGCTGGGAGTACCCCGAGGTGCTCCACTGGGGACACGTCCAGATCGACGAGTACGACGTGAAGCTGTCGACGTCGACGATCAAGGAGCTGATCGAGGCCGGCGAGTTGACCGGGTGGGACGACCCGCGCGCGCCGACGCTCGCGTCCGTGCGCCGTCGGGGCATTCGCGGGAAGGCGATCGTCGACGCCATGACCGGCCTCGGAATGTCGACCTCCGACGTCGACCTCGCGATGTCGACGGTGTACGCGAACAACCGGGAACTCGTCGACGACGAAGCGGACCGGTACTTCCTGGTCCGGGACCGCGAAGCCCAACCCGCCTTAAAAGTGCCAGTGTGGGGAGGGGACGCCGGAGGGGAGGGCGGAGGCGAAACCCCGGCCGTCGGAAGCCCGCCGCTGCACCCGGAACACGAGGGCCGAGGGCGCCGCGAGATCCCGGTGGGCGACGCGGTGCTCGTCGAGGCCGACGACCTGCCGGACGCCGGCGAACGGGTGTGGCTCAAGGGCTTCGGCTGCGTGCGCTATCAGAGCGGGGAAGGGGAAGAAGCCGCAAGGAGGAACGGGTCCTTCGTCCCGACGGGCGACGACATCGCCGCCGTCCGGAAGGAGAACGTCCCTGTGATACACTGGGTTCCCGCAGCGGGCGGCGTCGACGTCAGGATGCGGACCCCCGACGGCGACGTGAGGGGGGTGGCGGAGCCGGACTTCGCGGGGACCGACGTCGACGAGCTACTCCAGTTCGAGCGGGTCGGGTTCGTCCGCGTCGACGAACACGCCGAGGGGGAGTCGATCGTGTACTACGCGCATCCGTAGTCTCTCCAGAATCGCCACACTCGCCAGATCACAGGTCGAAGAGGTAGGCGGGACTCGGCTCCCGGAAGACCGGGGAGCCGACGAGCACGGTCGCACCGTGCATTGCGACTGCGAAACCGAAAGCGGCGTCCTCACGCGGCTCGTCGGCGACCAGCCGTCGCGTTCGGACCCACCCGTCGTCCGGATCTTTCCTGAACACGTCGGCCTGGCCGGCCTGGCCAGCGTCGGGCGCACCGACGACAGCGACCTCACCGGCGACGTCGACCGACTCACCGAAGCCGTCGTCCGGGGCCGCATCCGCCGCGGTGGCGCGGGCCACCCGTTTCCACCCGTCGCCGAACCGCTCGAACACGTAGACGCTTCCCCCATCGCGTCCGGGAGCGCCGACGACTGCCGTCCCGCCGTCGAACGCGACCGAGTGACCGAACAGACTGTCGTCTACCGAGTCGTCGGGCGCGAGAGTCGTTCGTCGTTCCCATTCGTCGTCCCGCAACTCGTAGCCGTAGACCGCACCCGTCTCCTCGGTCTCGGATCCGGCGTACGGCGCCCCGACCAGGACCGTCTCGCCGGCGACTGCGACGTCGGTTCCGAAGAGGTCTTGGGCGTCGGTCCCCAGCCTCGCTTCCTGGGTCCAGTTACTCCCGTCGCGTGCGAACACGAACGCGTCGCCGCTCCACGACCGCATCGGCGTGGGGTCGTTGTTGTCGCCGACGACCACGCGATCCCCGTCGAACGCGACCGACCGACCGAACTCGTCCCTTTCCCCGTCGGGGACGAACTGGTGACGCTGCTGCCACTGGCCGTCGACGCGTTCGAAGAGGTGGATTTCGCCCCCTTCCGAACCGGCGTCGGGTCCGCCCAGGATCGCTTCGCCCCCGACCATCGCTGCCGAGACGTTGTGACTGCCGAAGTTCCCCTGTTCTTCCGGGGTCAACACTGTCGTCATACTCCAGCCGCCGTCGTCCTCGAACACGTAGGCGCCGTGGCCTTCGGCGAGGACGACCGCCACCTCTCCCGAGAGGGCGACCGCCCGGCCGAACTCGTCGACGGCATCGCCTTGCGCGGGAGCGAGTGCAGGGGTCCCGGCCATCTCCGTCACCGGTTCCGGCGTGGCTGTCGGCGTCGTCTCTCTTTCCGTCGCAGGGGGCAGGGTCGTCGTGGGTGTTGCAGTCGGCGTCGCTGTCGCCGCTGATGTCGGGGTCGCTGCCTCACCTGCCTCGTCGTTTCCGAGAGCACTACAACCGGCCGATCCGACGGGAACGGAAAGCCCGAGGGCTCGAAGGAGGGTTCGTCTGGAGACCATTCCGTTTGAATTCCCGGCGAACGTATAAAGTATTTGTGGCGTGTTCACAATTGACGTGAAAGTGGCTCCGAAGATCCCTCGGAGGTGTGGAGACGGGCGCGACGGGAACCTGGTGCCGGTTGGGCGATCGGGCGGCCACTCCGCAGCTACGCCCCGGTGGCGTGGCGGTCGCCCGGTAACCGTCTACGACGAGCAGTCTCAAAGGAGGATCACGAAGACGACGAAGCCGGCCAGGACAGACAGCGTGAGGAGTAGCTGCACGCCGGTGGAGGCGAGGATCCCCCCGAGAGTGTAGATCGCCCGCCGAAGGGCCACCTCCGGGGGTGCGTCCTCGAGCAGTTCCGCGAGGAAGACGACTCCGACGATCCCGAGGACGATCCCCACCGGCCCGGCGACGAAGAACAGCACGAGCCCGGCGACGACGGCGGCGATCGTCGTCCGGTTCGACGCGCCGGTGGCCTTCGCCGCGATCGCGCCGCCGAACTGCTCGACGACGACCGCCAAAAGCGCGACCGAGACCAGACTGAAAAGCAGCACCGGCCCGATCGGCTCGCTCCCGTACAGCCAGTAGACGGTCACCCCCGCAAGCGAGAACAACCCGGACGGGAGCATGGGGACGACGCTGCCCACGATCCCGGCTGCAAGCAGCGCGACCGCGACCAGCAGGGCGAACTCGGTCATTCGTACCGCTCCCGTTCCTCCCGGGCGACGCTCCCGCCGTACCGCGTTAGGAGCGGCCGATACGCGCGTCCCAGTGCACGCAGACACTCTCCGCGGGAGTGGTACCCGAGTTCCTCCGCGACGTCACTCGCGGGGATCCCCTGGAGGACCTTCCGGATCAGAAGTCGCCCCTCCGCCGGGGTGAGCGACCCCCGATCCTCCGGTTCAGGGTCGACGAGCCCGGAGATCGCCAGGTCGCGAAACGCCCCCGGAGAGGCGGTGTACATCCCCGGTCCGTGGGCGGCGCTCGCGACGATCCGCCAGTCGCGATCGGAGAGCCCGGCGGCCGGTTCGTCCGGATCCGCGTTGCAGGCGTCGAGCGCGAGCCGGGCCACTTCGGGGTCGAGATCCGCGAGCGCGTCCGAGAGGAGGTCCCGCATTCTGTCCCTGAAGAAGCCGCCGTGGCGCGCGGCGAGGTCACGTCCAGCGTCGCCTGTCGGGCGCAGCATGAGCGCCGAGTACTCGCCGCTCGCGTCGTTCCTGGTGGTGGATACGTGGACGGTCCGGTAGCCGTTGTCCCGCCAGAAACGGAGCAACCGTGGCGTTGCGCCGTATCCGACCCCGAGATACGCCACCTCCTCGCGGGGGCTCAGTTCAGCACGGATCTCCTCGAGGAGCCTGGAGCCGAGCCCGCGCGAGCGGACGGCCTGGTGGGTGGCGATGCGGGCGATCCGATACCCCGTCGGCACCCCGGCCTCGGGATCGCGAAGCTGGCTGGTCAACACGTCGGGAAGCATGTTTCCGCGGATCCGTTCGCCGAGGTACGTCCGTCGCCGCGTGGACTCGTCGAGCCCGCCCTCCCGGGCGAGCAGTGCGACCGACGCGACGTGGCCGTTCCACAGCAGCGCCCTGACCGAGAGGTTCGGCGCGTCGAGCATGCGCCCGAGGTCGTCGGGTTCCGTCCGGTAGTGCGCCCGCACGAGTAGGCCGAACGCCTCCCCCAGGAGCCGTTCGTCTGAGACGAGTTCCTCGGCCGGAAGCTCCCGATAGGTACAGCCCGCCGGCGTGGCGTCCGCCACCGCCGGTTCGACCGCAGGACTCGCCGCCAGAAGCAACGCCCGGAAGGCCCACGTCTCCACGGGATCCCCGGCCGCGTACCGGATCGGCTCCCTCATCGAGAGTTCGGTGACGGTGGCGTCCGACTCCAGCAGCCGATCCCGGAACCTGACCGAGAATCCCCGACCGGATCCCTCGTAGCCGTGAACGGTCGTACAGAAGCCGATTGCCGGGGCCGCGAGCAGCCCTTCGAGGACGCGAACCGGGAGCGCTGCCGCCTCGTCGACGAACACCACGTCGGGATCGTCGGACAGTTCGACCGCGTCGACGGGCGGCTCGAAACGGAGTCGACCCTCGGATCCGTCCAACTGGTCGACGACCTCCCTGGCCCGTGCGAACAGCTGGTCGGCGTGGCTCCGCGACGGTGCGGTGACCACGACGTTCGCGCCCTCGCCGACGAGCGCGCCCGCCGCGAGCCCCGCCGCGCTCGACTTCCCCCGGCCCCGGTCGGCCTCGAGCACGATCACGTTGCCGGCCTCGCGGAGCCGTTCGAACCCGCGCAGCGCCCGCACCTGATCGCCGGTGAGACAGCGATCGTACGCAGCGTCCGGGAAGACCGCGTCAGTAGGCCGCTCCGGCACCCGTCGTTTCGCCGCCGGTGGGGGATCTGTCGTCCCCTCGCGGACGATCCGCGGGCCCGACTCCGCGTCGACGTCGACGACGGCGACCCCCGGGTGTGACTCGATCGCGTTCACGAGCCGCGACCGGAAGCGTCCTCCGACGTCCTCCGGCTCGAACGGCGGAACGGCCATCGATGCGTCGAACTCGTTCCGGCGGTCCGGCCACGCAGGGAGCGGCGGGACCAGGAGGACGAACAGCCCGCCGCCGTCGACGACCCCGGTTAGCTGCCCGAGGACGTTCGGCGAGAACCCCTCGTGACAATCGAGTATCACCACGGTCCGGGTTGCGCCCAGCAGGTCGTCGGCGCGCTCGGGGGCGTACCGTTCGACTCCGAATCCCGAACGGGAGGAGACGACCGCGACCGACCTGTCGTCGGGCGGGTCGCCGAGCGCGCCGTCGAAGGCGGCATCGAGCGCGGCGAACGCGGCGTCGAATCCGGCCTCGCGATCGCCCGCGAGCACGAGCAGCCGGCGCTCGTTGGCGCGACGGGCCTCCTCCCGGAGTTCGCGAGCGAGGTCGATGAGGCTCATGCCTGCCAGTACGCGAGAAACGGGGAAGGAGGTTGCGTCTCGGGCGCGTCTCGAGAGGCCCGGGGGGCGGCGGTCAGTCCTCCAGTTCGAACGCGACCTCGACTTCCGCTTGGTACTGCCTGCCCTCCACCGAGGCGAGTTCGACGCCGAACTCCTCTACTTCGACCCAGTAGACGTTCTCCAGGGTGTCGTGCGCCCGATCGATCGCGTCGTCGACCGCCGCGTCGAAGCTCTCGGAACTGTTACCGATCAGCGTGATCTTCTTGTACACCATAGCGGCCTCACGTAGAGGGGGAGAGATGATAAAATGACGTGTTGCCTCGACAAGAGGAAGTTCGACCCGGGGGTCAGGGACTGTTCGGCGCCCCTTCCATCACCTCGAAGTCGCCCTCCCTGTCGACGCCGATGACGGCCCAGTCGTAGGGGGGTTTCAGTCCGAGCAGAAACTCGCGGAGCTCGGGGGCTGCGCGCTTCCACGTCACGTAACACCGAAGCCGGGCGCCGTTCTCGCCCCCGTCGGTGAATACGTGCTCCGGTTCCCTGGCGTCCTCTGCTCCGAGCGGAACCACCCGGACGCGGCGCCACTTCCGCTCGGCGACGAACGTCGTTTCCCCGCCGGAAATCGTGTAGCCGAGCGATCTGAACACCTCCCTGGCCTCCGTCGTCGGCGGCATGCTTGCAGGGGCCATCTAGCGGGGGGTTTCTCGCACATTATGTTAAGCTTTGTCACGATTTTTGAGACGGACGGCTCGGGCGAGAACAGCCGAAAGACTGCTGATAGGAAGCGCGAGTGGAGGGGCGGAGACTCCGGGAGTGCGACCGGGAACCCGCGGCCTGGCGACGGCAGCAACGAGACGACACGTTGAAGCGAATCCGCCCCGACGACTCACGGAAATGGTGCGGCTGCTCCACTACTCCGACATCGAGAACGTCTACGACACGCCGGAGCGGGCCGGGGGGCTCGCGGGATTGCTCTCGACGCTCGACGGCCGGGACGCGATCGTGGTCGGGGCGGGCGACGACACCTCGCCGGGCGTGCTGCCGCTGATCTCGCGGGGCCGGCAGGCGATCGACTTCTTCCGGTCCGCCGGCGTCGACGTCGAGACGTTCGGCAACCACGACTTCGATTATGGCCCCGCGGCAGCGAGGGAGATCGTCGCCGACTCGCCGCAGACCTGGGTCAGCGCCAACGTGTACGACGAAGACGGGGAGCGGTTCGCCCGCGAGGTCGGGGTCCAGCCCCAAGCGGTCGTCGACGCGGGCGACCGCAGCGTCGGGTTCTTCGGCGTCACCGACCCGGCGACCGCGTCCCTGAATCCCGAGGCGGCGTCGCTGTCGTTCACCGATCCGCTCCCGGAGGCGCGATCGGCGGTGGAGGCGCTCCGCGACCGGGGCGTCGATCACGTGGTCGCCGTGTCCCACCTCGGCGCCGGCGACGACGACCTCGCGTCGCTGGAGGTGGACGCCGTCCTGGGCGGGCACGTCCACGCGGAGCGCATCGATTACGAGGGGGATACCGTCCTGACGCGTCCCGGAGTCAACGGCCACGTCGTCCTGGAAGTCGAGCTACCGTCCGACGGAGGCCGGCCCTCGGTGACCCGGCACGTCGTCGGGGAGAACAACCCCGTCTTCGCGCCGGTCGACGACAGGCTGGTCGAGGCGCTCGAGCGTCGGCGAGCCGCCGCCGATCTCGGCGAGGTGATCGCCCGGGTCGACGGGGAGTTGCTCCGGGACGCGGAGACGATTCACGGCGGCGAGTGTGCGATCGGCAACTTCGTGGCGGACGCCTATCGGCGCGCCAGCGGGGCGGACGTGGCGCTCCAGAACAGCGGGGGGATCCGTCCGGGGGAACCGCTGGAGGGCGAGGTCGCGATCGAGGACCTGATTAGCCTCGTCCCGTTCGAGGAGCCGGTGGTGACGGTCCGGCTCGACGGGGAGACGCTGCGGGAGACGTTCAGGCAACTGAGCGCGACGGTGGTGAACTTCGGGGAGGACCACTGGTGGCACGGCCACCTGTCGGGCGCGTCCGTCGCGTTCGACGACGACCGGGAACAACTTCTGGAGGCACGGGTAGCCTCCGAACCGCTCGAAGACGACGCGACGTACACGCTCGCGACCACGGAGTACGTGCTCCACTCCGACCAGGAGTTCCCCGCGATCCAGCAGCGCCACCGGGCAGACGAACACGGTATCCAGCACGACGTGCTGGCGGAATACGCCCGGAAGCACGGCATAGATCCGGAACTGGAGGGAAGGATCGAGCTCCGGTGAACCGGAGTTCCGCGAGACTCCGGTCGTCGAGATCCCGACACGCCGGCGAAACGACACTCTCTTTCCTTGTTGCCGACGTATACACGACGATGACGCTGGTAGTGGTCCCGGTCCGATATCCGCTCTCCCCTCACTCGAAGGCGACGCTGGAACGCGCGATCGAAATCGCCGACGAGCAGGACGCAATTCTGTCTATCCTCCACGTAAACCTGTATCAGGAGAGCGGGAAGGTAACCAGAACGGAACTCAAGCGAGCGGTTGAACGGGAGTTCGGCAGGTTGCAGAACGCGAGGTACGTGATCCGTGGAGGGTTCCTGCTGGAGGAGACGATCCTCGAGGAGGCCGCGGCGGAGAACGCCGACGTCGTGGTCATCGGCGCGAAACAGGCGAGCCGCTGGCGTCGGATGCTGCAGAATCTACTCTCTGACCCCAGCATCGACCAGTATCTCAGGGAACAGCTCGACGCGACCGTGGTGACGGTGGACGTTTGAGCCTCGATTTTTGCTGTAATCGTCGATTTTGCACACGGACGGGGAGGATGTCACACGCCGAACGTCGCCCGAAGCATGTCCCGCGAACCCGGCCCGAGACCGACGGCCAGCACCGCCACCAGCAGGAGGATCGCGAACCGTGGCGACTCGTCGAATATCTCGGGTTCGAACACCCACACGACGAACGTCGCGGCTGCCAGCTTGACGACGAGGAACGGCCACGCGTCGCCGGTGACGGCGACGATCGCCTCCGGCAGCAGTCGACCCGTGTACTCGACGATGGCGGCGTTGACCGGGTGCTTCGGGACCAGGTTGGCGCCGGCGCCCAGTTGCGGCATCCAGTTCAGCCCGACGACGTTGGCGGTCCCGTCTACGGCGTGTCCCCAGATGAGGACCGCGCCGATCCGTCCGGTACCGGCGTTGATCCAGGGGGCGAACCGCTCGATCAGCTGCCAGGTCACCCACGTCGTCGCCGTCGCGATCGCGAGGATCGTGACGATTACCTGCGCGTGGAACTCGGTGAACGATGTCGTCGCCGCGAGGTACGCGAGATACCCGACCGTGAGCGCGACCGTCAGACTGCCGAGGCCGAACAGCACGCGGTCGTACCGCTCGAGGAGCCCCCGCTCGGCGGCGGCGTAGGAGAAAACTACGCACGCGAGCGTGATGAGAAACACCGTCACGTAGATGAACGGGCTGATGATGAGGGCGCTGTAGGGGAACGACACCAGGGGCTCCGCACCGGCGCGGACGGCGGCGACGCCGGCGTCCTCGACGGTCCGCAACGCGCCGCCGAACAGCATGAACGGGAACAGCGCGAAGAAGAATCGACGGTCGGTCCCGAGATCCAGTCGCTTGAGAAGGAAGTACACCCCGGTGAGCGCGAGCAGCAGGATCACCACGTATCCGACCTCGGACACCCAGGTGTACCCGGGGTAGGCTACGATCTGTCCGGCCGCCTCCGCGTCCCCGCAGGCCCCGGATCCCTGCAGGTAGTCGACGCTCCCGTCGGTTCGAGCCGCGCAGGAGGCCCCCTGGCCGTCCGCGGCGACCGGTCCCCAGAAGTACTGCCAGATGAATCGATCGTACACCAGTCGCGGAAACAGCAACCAGCCGGCCGCGAGCGTGACCACGACCCCGAGAACCGTTCCCGCCCAGACGGTCTCGGGGTTCCGACTCAGACGATCGCTGAGCGCACTCATACCACACACAGAGGCGACCGATCGTTTCAGGGTTCCGATCCGGGCTCCGTGCGGTCATCGCCGTCGGCGCCCTCCTCCGGAATCGGAACGCCCTCGGCTCGATAGTCGGTTCCGAGCACGATCATCGTCTGTGAACGGGCGAACCCCTCCATCTGGGCGACGTTGTCGAACATTATTTCGCGCAGTTCGTCCGTGTCGGCGGCGTGGACGCGCAAGACGACGTCGTACTCCCCGGTCGTGAGGTGGACTTCCGTGATGCCCTCGATGTCGCGGAGGCGTTCGAGGGCGTCCTCCTCGCGCCCCTGTTCGACGCGGAGACCGACGAACGCGTTGACTCCGTAGCCCAGCGCTCGCGGATCGACGCGCGCGTGATAGCCCTCGATGACTCCGGCCTCCTCGAGGCGCCCGACCCGGTCGTGGACCGTCGCGCTGGACATGTCGATCCGCCTGGCGATTTCGCTGAACGGCGTGCGCGCGTCCTGCTGGAGGAGGCGGAGTATGGCACGGTCCGTGTCATCGAGTTCCATACGACCACATGGGGTTGCGCGGACTTTGAGGTTGCGAATTGAGCGAGTGAGGCGGTCGAGACGGCAGTGGGGGCCCCGAGAGAGTCGACGTCCCGACCGTCGAGGAGTCGCCGACCGCTCCCGTCACGTTTTACTCGCCCGCCACCGAACCCAGCCCAATGAGCGCGCAGGCCGCCGAGAAAGACCTCGCGGTCGTCATCGGCCTCGAGGTCCACGTCCAGCTGGAGACGGAGACGAAGATCTTCTGTGGCTGTTCCACGACCCCGGGCGACGACGAGGAGCCGAACAGCCGAACGTGTCCCACCTGCCTCGGGTTGCCCGGGGCGCTGCCGGTGGTCAACGAAGCCGCCGTCGAGGCCGCCGTCAAGATCGCGAAGGCACTGTCCGCCGAGATCCCCGAACGCACCACCTTCCACCGGAAGAACTACTACTACCCCGACCTCCCGAAGAACTTCCAGCTCACCCAGTACGACGCCCCCATCTGCGCTGACGGCCACCTGGAGATCAGCGTCGAAGGGTCCCGTCGACGGATCGGAATCACGCGAGCGCACCTCGAAGAGGATCCCGGCAGCCTCGAACACGTCGGCGGCGGAATCGACACCGCCGACTACTCGCTGGTCGACTACAACCGGGCGGGAACGCCGCTGGTCGAGATCGTCACGGAGCCGGACTTCCGGTCACCCGCCGAGACCCGCGCGTTCCTCGCGAAACTCGAGGAGGTACTTGAGTACCTGGGGGTGTTCGACCCCGGACGGGACGGAAGTCTCCGGGTCGACGCCAACATCTCGCTGGTGTCCGCCGACGCCGTCGACGGGGAGGGCGACGTCGACGCGTCGGTACTTGCCGACGCCAACCGTACCGAGGTGAAGAACATCTCCAGCCACAAGGGGGCACAGAAGGCGCTCGCCTACGAGGTAACCCGCCAGCGAAACGCGGTTCGCCGGGGGCGGGAGGTAAAACAGGAGACCCGCCACTGGGACGAGTCGCGAGGGATCACCGTCTCGATGCGGTCGAAGGAGGCCGAGAAGGACTACCGGTACTTCCGGGAGGCCGACCTGCCGCCGCTCTCCGTCGCCGACTGGCGAGAGCGGATCCCGATCCCGGAACTGCCCGACGCTCGCCGGGAGCGGTTCGAGACGGAGTACGGCCTCGACGCGGAGTCCGCCGCGAAGCTCACCTCCACCAAGGAGGTCGCCGACTTCTTCGAGGACGTGGCCCGCGAGTTCGACCCGGAGCTCGCGGCGACCTGGGTCGCGGACAACCTGCTCGGCGAACTGAACTACCGCGACATGGAGATCACCGACGTGTCGGACCGGCTCGCGGAGTTCACCCGGCTGGTGGAGTTGGTCGACGCCGAGGAGGTCACCGTCAAGAACGCCGAGGAGGTCGTCCTCCGGACGATGCTCGACGAGGGGCTCGCCCCCGACGACGTGATCGAGCGGGAAGGGCTCGGCAAGGCGGAGGGCGAAGCGGTCGCGGCCGCCGTGGAAGCGGCGATCGAGGAGAATCCGGGCGCCGTCGAGGACTACCACGCGGGGGAGGAGGGCGCCGTGAACTTCCTAGTCGGACAGGTGATGGGGAAGACCGGCGGCAGCGCCGACCCGGGCGAGGTCAACCGGCTGCTGCGCGAGCAGTTATCCGAGCAGTGATCTCGGTGGAGCCGGCGTTTCCAGCCAGGGCCGCGGTGGCGGCCCGGGCCCCCGACGAAGGGAGCCCCTACTCGGCGTCCTCGTCCAGGGACTGCCACGAGAGGCGCGGGTTGCGTGCGGCCGACGCCTGGTCGATACGGGCGGCAGTCGTCCGGTTGGGTGCGTCTTCCAGCGCCTCCGCCGACTCGGCGCAGGCCCGATTGAACGCCTCGGCGAGGTCCTCGAGAGACTCCCGGCTCTCGACCTCGGTGGGCTCGGTCAACATCGCCTCCGGCACCATCTCGGGCCACTTCGTCGTCGGCGGGTGGACGCCGTAATCCAGCATCCGCTTCGCGACGTCGGCGGCGTCGCGGTCGCCAGAGGTGGCGGCGAACTCGTGGTGGAACGGCCCGTAGGGCACCTCCAGGTTCAGCTGGGAGGCGAGGTAGTTGGCGTTCAACACTGCCTTGGCGCTGGTGTCGCGCAACCCCTCGTCGCCGAGCCGGCTGATGTAGGCGTACGCCTTTATCAGCACGAGCCAGTTGCCCATGAACCCGTGCACCTTGCCGATGCTGTGCTCCGGATCGGCGAGAACGTAGCTCCCGTCCTCTTCGTGCACCTGTGGCCTCGGGAGGAAGGACTCCAGTTTTGAGACGACGCCGACCGGTCCGGCGCCGGGTCCCCCGCCCCCGTGGGGGGTCGCGAACGTCTTGTGCACGTTGTAGTGCATGATGTCGAACCCCATGTCCCCGGGGCGTGCCCGGCCCAGGAGCGCGTTCAGGTTGGCGCCGTCGTAGTACAGCAGTCCGCCGGCGTCGTGGACGATCTCGGCGATCTCGACGATGTCGCGCTCGAAGAGGCCGACCGTGTTCGGATTGGTGAGCATGAGCGCGGCAGTGTCCTCGGAGACCGCCGCCTCGAGCGCCTCGACGTCGACGCGCCCTCCCTCGTTCGACGGGAGTTCCACGACGTCGTAGCCGGCCAGGGCTGCGGAGGCGAAGTTCGTCCCGTGGGCGGAGGCGGGAATGATCACCTCGCTCCTGTCGTCGCCCCGGTGTTCGTGGTAGGCTTTCGCGACGAGGATACCGGTGAACTCGCCGGCCGCGCCGGCCGGCGGCTGCAGGGTGACCGCGTCCATGCCGCCGATCTCGGCGAGGTACTTCTGGAGGCCGTGATACAGCCCGAGGACTCCCTGGACGGAGGAGGGCGATCGGTCCGGGTGTACCGCGGCGTTCGGGTCCGCGGCGAGGTCCTCCGTGAACCGGGGGTTGTACTTCATCGTGCAGGACCCCAGCGGGTAGGGTCCGGAATCGACGCTCCAGTTCATCTGCGACAGCCGGGTGTAGTGGGTCGCGAGCTCCGGCTCCGAAAGTTCGGGGAGCGTCACCGAGTCCCGGGTCAGTTCCGGCGGGAGCGGCGACTCCTCGCCGACCTCGACCGTCGTCTCGTTCTTCTCCGACAGCAGCGGTTCGTGCTTGTCGTCCCCCTCTCGCGTGTATCGGGCCTGGTCGTGTCTCATTGCGGCACCTCCCGGAACGCAGCGACGAGGTCGTCCACGGCGGCCTCGTTCGTCTCCGTGACGCACACCTGCAGCAGGTGCTCGTCCACGGCGTGGATCGCGAACCCGGCGGACTCCAGGTCCTCGACGACGTCCGTCGCCGGTCGATCCGACCGGACGGCGAACTCCCGGAAGTGGTGTCGGTCGTGGACCGGCGCCTCGAACCCGGGGACGTCGTCGATTCGCCCCGCGAGCGTCTCCGCGTTCTCGACGGCGTCCGTGGCCAGATCGAGGAGGCCGGTCGGTCCCAGCAGCGCAGCGTGCATCGCCGCGCGGAGCGCGACCCACGCCTGGTTCGTACAGATGTTCGAGGTCGCCCGCTCCTTGCGAATGTGCTGTTCGCGGGTCTGCAGCGTCAGCGTGTAGGCCCGGTCGCCGTTCGCGTCCTCGCCCGCCCCCACGAGCCTGCCGGGCACCTGGCGGAGGTAGTCCTCGCGCGTCGCGAACAGCCCCAGGCCCATGCCGTAGCTCGTGGGCATACCCAGGGCGTCCGCCTCCCCCACGACGACGTCGGCGCCCAGCGCGGCCGGCTCCTCGAGGAGGGCCATCGCCACGGGATCGGTGCCGTACACGAACAGCGCGTCGTGGGCGTCGGCGAGGTCACCGACCGCGTCGAGCTCCTCCTGGATGACGCCCCGGACCGTCGGGTTCTCGGCGTACACGGCGGCGACGTCGTCCCCTACCCTGTCGGAGAGTGCGTCGACGTCCGCCGCGCCGTCGCGCATCGGGTACGCTTCGACCGACAGCCCGGCGCCGTCGCAGTAGTTCTCGAGCACCGACCGCTTTCCGTCCCGGAGGTGTTCCGGAACCAGCACCGCGTCTCCGGAGATCGCCCGGAGACGGCTCGCGAGGGTGGCGGCCTCGCCGAGGGCGGTCGCGGCGTCGTACATCGAACAGTTGGCCACCTCCAGCCCGGTCAACTCGACGAGTATCGACTGATACTCGAACAGCGCCTGGAGGAATCCCTGGGTAATCTCGGGCTGATACTGCGTGTAGCTCGTGAGGAATTCGGTCCTGAGGGAGAGGTGATCCACGACCGACGGGACGTAGTGGGAGTAGTGTCCCCGGCCGAGGAACTCCGTCAGGTCGTCGTTCCGTTCGAACAACCGGCCCACCTCCGTCACGACCGCCGACTCCTCGCGCGCTTCGATGTCGAGCTTCCCGTCGAACGCGACCTCCTCGGGAATGTCGAACAGCTCGCTTTCGTCCGCTGCGCCGACCGCCTCCAGCATGGCCTCCACGTCGGACGGCGTGTGCGGGGCGAACGGGGTTCCCGCTGTGTTCATCGATCATCCCCCCGCCGGCGGAGTTGTGTGAGCATGGACGATCACTCTATCTGGGCTTTATATTCCGTACCATCAAGAAGGGCGTCGAACTCGCTTCCGTCGCTGGGCTCCAGTTCCAGAAGCCATCCGTCCCCGTAGGGGTCGTCGTTCACCAGCTCGGGCTGGTCGAACACCGCGTCGTTGATCGCAGTCACCTCCCCGGAGACGGGCGCGTAGACGTCCGAAACTGCCTTGATGGACTCTACGACGCCGAACTCTTCTCCCTGCTCGAGGCTGTCGCCGACCTCCGGCAGCTCGACGAAGACGATGTCGCCCAACTCGTCCTGTGCGAAGTCGCTGATACCGACGCGAACCGTCCCGTCGCCGGTCGTCGTCCACTCGTGGGTTTCCCTGTACCGCAGGTCGTCGGGTATCTCGAAGCTCATCCCGTTTGAAGTTGGGGGATCAGGTATTTATACGGCGTGGACTCGATCCGACAATGGCCCTGGCGACCGGACGAACGGGCGACCGGACGAACGAGAGAATAACGATCGGACGAACGGAGGGGTAACGATCAGACGAACGGAGGGGTGACCACTTTCGCGCGCTTGGGTTCGCCGCGGACGACTACCGAGAGCCGGTCCCCCTCCTCGTATTCCGCAGAGACGTAGCCCAGCGCGATCGGTTCCGACAGCGTCGGGCTCATCGTTCCCGAGGTGAGGTGGCCGACCCGTTCGCCGTCGTCTCGGAGTTCGTAACCGGCGCGGGGGACGCCCCGATCCAGCAGCTTGAACCCGGTGAACCGCTCGTCGACGCCCTCCTCCTTCTGTGCCTCCAGGGCGTCGCGCCCGACGAACTCCGTGTCGAGTTTGACGGTGAAGCCGACGCCCGCCTCGTACGGCGTCCGCGGTTCCTCCTCCGGGTCGAAGTCCTCGCCGGACAGCAGGAACCCCTTCTCGATCCGGAGCGTGTCCCGCGCCCCGAGTCCGCACGGCTGGCAGTCGAACGCGCTCCAGACGTCCGTCGCGTCGTCGGTCGGGCACATCACCTCGAACCCGGGCTCGCCCGTATAGCCCGTTCGGGCGACGAAGCAGCGCGCGCCGGCGATCGTCGCGAACCCGCCCTCGTTCCGGGAGAACTTCGAAATCGCCTCGTCGGGCGCGGACGGCTCCACCGCCGTCACGGCGTCGACCACCATCCCGGGCGCCTCGGGCCCCTGGACCGCGACCATCGCCCACGACTCGGTTGTGTTCTCGACGGCGGCGTCCAGTCCCCGGGCGTCGCGGTGATCGATCCAGCGGTCGTAGATCTCCCCGTCGTGTCCCGCGTTCGGGATGAACAGGTAGGAAGTCTCCTCCCCCGACGCGCCGGCGGCGGCGCCGTCCGGGAGTCGGTAGACGATGGTGTCGTCCAGAATCACGCCGTCCTCCCGCGTGATACACGAGTACTGCGACTCCCCGGGATCCAGCGCGCCGACGTCGTTGCTCGTGAGTCGTTGCATCAGCGCCGTCGCGTCCGGACCCGACACCTCGATTTGCCCCATGTGGGACACGTCGAAGATTCCCGCCTCGGACCGCACGGCCTCGTGTTCCGTCCGGATCGAGTCGAACTCCACGGGCATCTCCCAGCCCCCGAAGTCGGTAAACTTTGCCCCGCGTTCTGCGTGTAACTCGTGCAGCGGCGGTTCGCGCGAATCCATACCGCCGGCTACGGCGGTCACGGTAATTGTTCTTGCCATCCACCGGTTCTCGCCCTCCATCGTCACGGACGCCCGACTGAAACGTCGCGTCCGCTAGCGCGGGGTATTTCCCCGCCGGTACGATACGGGTGGCATGGACATCGTGGAGAGGTTCCGCGGGGCCGCGGAGCCGGAGGGCGTCGCGCTGTTCGTCGACGGCCCGAACGTCCTCCGGGAGGAGTTCGACGTCGACCTGAACGACGTTCGCGCGGCGGCGGAGGCGCACGGGCCCCTGATCGCCACGCGGCTGTACCTGGACGAACACGCCACGCCGGGCCTGATCCAGGCGGCGGAGGCGCGCGGCTTCGAGGTCGTGGTCACGAGCGGCGACGTGGACGTGAAACTCGCGGTCGACGCGACCGCGTTCGCGGTCCAGGCGCGAGCGGAAACCGTCGCCGTTGCGTCCCGCGACACCGACTTCAAACCGGTACTCGAGGCGGCCAACCGGCACGGCCGGCAGACGCTCGCGATCGCACCCGGATCCCACGGTCGATCGGACGCGCTGCGCAACGCCGCGACCGACAGCGTCACGCTCGGGGAGTGATCCACGGGGAGCGCCTCTCGAGGGTCCCCCGTCGATCGGTACCGTACGGCGCAGATTCTTCCGTTTCGATGAAAACACACCGATTGGTTCATTTGCTTTCAAGAATCTTTATATATGAACCCCACCACAAACCTTATAATGGAACGTCCGAACAGGCAGCGCCAGCAGCAGCGAGAAGCCGAGGAAGAATCGGACGAATCCGTCCACTGTCCCGAGTGTGGATCCGAGGAGGTCGTAGCGGACGCGGACCAGGGAGAGTTGGTCTGCGACGACTGCGGGCTCGTAATCGACGAACGCCAGATCGATCGGGGGCCGGAGTGGCGGGCGTTCAATCACTCAGAGCGACAGTCCAAGTCGCGCGTCGGGGCGCCGATCACCGAGACGATGCACGACAAGGGGCTGACGACCACCATCGACTGGAAGGACAAGGACGC